>NZ_JBWJVM010000005.1:0-221030 GCF_056428985.1 Streptomyces sp. CA189
CCACTCCGCTACGGCCTCCGCTCGCTCCGGCCGAGTCCGCGCTGCCGAGGCTGATGCCGATGCCCATGCCTGCCGATCCACTGCCGTCTCCTGACCCTTCGCGTGCCCGCGCCCTGCCGCTGTCGGCGTCCGCCGGCGGGCTGGGTTCGCCGCTTGCATCGGCTGCGTCCGTTCCTTCGTCGCCGGTGCTGGCTGATCGGTTGTCGTTGCCGGACTCTGCCCCTGCCCCTGCCTCGTCGCTGTCTGTGTCAGGTTCGCTGCTTCCTCCGGGTGTTTCGGGGGTGCCCTTCTCGGGGCCTGTGGATCCGCTGGGGCTGCCGCTTGCTCCGGCTGCGTCCGGTCCTCTGCCTCCGGTGCTCGCTGGTCCGCTGTTGTCGCCGGGCTCTTCGCCTGCGCCCGCCCTGCCGCTGTCGGCGTCCGCTGACGGGCTGGGTTCGCCGCTCCCGCCGGCCGCTTCGGTACAGCCCTCTTCGGTGGCCGCCGATCGGCCACGGTCCCCCCTTCCTGCGGCTGCGTCGCCGCAGGCGATGTCCATGCCCGCCGCCGGGCCGGTGACGCCGGCACCTCTCGGCTACGGCCACGCGTCCTCTACGCCGCTCCCCGTCGGCTCCGCGCCACTGCCGGCCGCGGACGCGGGCGGTCTCCCCTCAACGGCTTCAGACCTTCGCCCCGGCGTCCCGCCCACCGTGGGGGCAGCCCCGGCGGCCCCGGGTTCTGAGGCTGCGGCCGGGCACGGGTCCTCGCTGCTTCCGACCCTCTCCGCAGGGCTCCCGCAGCCGCCGCAGGCCCCCGGCCTCGGGGCCCGGCCCGTTGCGGGGAGCGCTCCGGTGTCCCCGCCCGTCAGTCCGGCCGGGCCGACGCAGCTCTCGCCCCCGGCCTTCGGCACTGCGCCGACGCAGCCGTCGCCCCCGGCCTTCAACGCCGCGCCGACACCGCCTTCGGCCCTGCCCCTCCGCACCGGGCTGACGCCGCCCCCGGACGGCCGCCCCTCGCCGTCCCCGACGGCCTCCGCCGGGCCTCTGCCGCCCCGGCTGGGGAAACCTCTCGGCACCGAGCCCACGGCTCCCGGCCCGAGCCCGGCCCCGGCCGTGCACGGGGCCCCGGACGGGCCGTCTCCCCTCAGCGCCGCCTCGGTGGTGACGGCCGCGCCTGAGGGGCCGACGCCCTCCGTCTCCTCGGACGGCAGGCCGGGCCCGTCGCCTTCCGGTGTCACGGCCCGACCCGAGCCGCCCGTTCCTCCCGCGGCCCAGGGCAGTGAGCCTCCGTCCGGCCCTCCCGCTTGGCAGCCGCCACCCGCGCCAGCGGAACGTTCTCCCCAGCCCTCCTTCGATCCGGCTGTGCCCGGCGGGCCGTCCCCCGCCTCCACGGCGTGGCCGCCGCTGCTCGCTGCTGCGGACGGTCCTTCTCGGCCCGCCGCTGATCCGGGTGTGTCCGCCGGGTCTTCGCCCGCCCGCACGGCGTGGCCGCCGCCGGCCGGTGCCGTGGCCTGGCCCGGGACACCGGCTCGCAGCGAGTCCCTGGGCAGCGCGCCTTCGCCCGCAGCGTCGTGGCCGGCTTCCGGCGCGGCGGTCGACGCCGGTCCGGCAAGCCCGGCAGGGGGCGTGCCGACCGCGGGCTCCCCGGATGCCCCCGCCGGGGTGCCCGCGGTGGAGGTTCGGGGCGCCGCGTCCGGCGCCGGCTCGGCAGTCGACCCCGCGCCTCCCGGCCCGGGGCGTTCGGACGGGCTGGTCTCAGGGGGACAGGGCGGGGCCGTGCCCGACGGGCCTTCCCCGGGGGCCCCTTCGGGTTCCGGGTCCACCGGCGCGCCCGACCGCGCCCAGGACGCGGTGGCCCCGCGACACGGCGCAGCGGAGCCGGGGGAGCGGGCCGTGGCGTCCGCCTCGGCGTCCGGGGACCGGTGCGCGCCGCCGGGAGACGGCTTCACCGGTCCTGCCGGTGCACTCCCGGGCATGCCGGCCGCAGGCATGCCCTGGCCGGCGGCCGAGCCGCAGCCGCCCGCCTCGGTGCCACGGCAGAAGGACGGCACCGTCCGACCCCGCGCGGGAGCGGCCGACCCCTTGGACCACCCCGACCCCGGGGTCGCCGCCGAGGCCGCCTCGGTGGAGAACCTGCTGCGCTGCTGGGTCCGCGAGACCGGACTCGAACAGCCCGTCGGTTCCGTTCTGCGCATCCCCCTCCCCGCATCGGGCGCCGCCCTGCTCGTCGCCGTCCGCTACTGGTCCGCGGCCGGCTGGCACCGCTTCGGCCCGGCCCGTATCGAAGGCGTCCCCGCCGACGCCCCCGCCGTGGACGCCGTCACCCTCGCGGCGCTGATCTCCCGCGAAGGCGACGGTGCCCACCGCCAGGGCGCCCACAGCGACGGCATCCCCGGAGACGGCATCCCCGGCACCCCCGGCAGCGCCGACCTCGTCGGCCGGGTCGCCGACTCGGTGCGCCGGACCGCCGAGTTCATCACCGACCGCCGCCAACGACCGGCCCCACCCGCCCCCGTCGCCGCGGACCGGTTCCTCACCGCCGAACAGTCCCTCCTCCTCGGCCACCCGCTGCACCCGACCCCGAAGAGCCGCGAAGGACTCTCCGAAGCCGAAGTGCGCCGCTACTCACCCGAACTCCACGGCTCCTTCCCCCTGCACTGGGTGGCGGTCGCACCCGCCGCCCTCGCCACCGACTCCGCCTGGACCGAACGCGGCCGCCCGGTCTCCGCCGCTCAGCTGCTGGGCCGCCTCGCGCCCGGGCTCCCGGTGCCCGACGGCGCCACCCCCCTCCCCCTTCACCCCTGGCAGGCCCGCGACCTGCTCCAGCGCCCCGCGGCCGCCGCCCTCCGCGACGCGGGACTCCTGCACGACCTGGGCCCGTACGGCGCCCCCTGGTACCCGACCTCCTCGATCCGCACCGTCCACCAGCCCGGCGCCCCCGCGATGCTCAAGCTCTCCCTGGGCCTGCGCATCACCAACTCCCGCCGCGAGAACCTCCGCAAGGAACTCCACCGGGGCATCGAGGTGCACCGGCTCCTCCGCACCGGACTCGCCGAACGGTGGCAGGCGGACCACCCCGGCTTCGACATCGTCCGCGATCCCGCCTGGGTCGCCGCCGACGCCCCGGACGGCGCACCCGTCCCCGGACTCGACGTCCTGCTCCGGCACAACCCCTTCCGGCCGGGCGACGACGCCCTCTGTGTCGCCGCACTCACCGCACCCCGCCCGTGGCCCGGGCGGACCACCATGAGCTCCCGGCTGGCCGAGACCGTCTCGCGGCTCGCCACCACCACCGGGCGGACGACCTCCGCCGTCGCCGCCGAGTGGTTCCTGCGCTACCTCGAACACGTCGTCCTGCCGGTCCTCGCCTTCGACGCGCTCGCCGGCATCGCCCTCGAAGCGCACCAGCAGAACACGCTGGTCCTCCTCGACCCGGCCGGCTGGCCGGTCGGCGGCCGCTACCGCGACAACCAGGGCTACTACTTCCGCGCCTCCCGCCGCGCGGAACTGGAGCGCCGGCTCCCCGGAATCGGCGCCACGAGCGACACCTTCGTCTCCGACGCCGTCACCGACGAACGCTTCGCCTACTACCTCGGCATCAACAACGTGCTCGGTCTCATCGGGGCCTTCGGGTCCCAGCGGCTCGCCGACGAGCGCATCCTGCTGGCCGCCTTCCGCCGGTTCCTCGGCAAGGCCAAGGGCCTCGGCCCGCTCCCCGAGAGGCTGCTCGACTCGCCCACCCTGCGCTGCAAGGCGAATCTACTCACCCGCCTCGGAGGCCTGGACGAGCTCGTCGGGCCCGTTGACACCCAGTCCGTCTACGTCACCATCGCCAACCCCCTCCACGATTGACGCGTCAGCACCGAAACGGAGCAGAGCCACCGATGCCCTCCACCGACTTCCACACCGGCGTGCTCCTCACCGATGTGCTGCTCACCGTCGCGCCGCGTCTGAGCCCCGAGTCGCTGCCCCAGCTCGCCGAAGCCGATCTCCTCGAATCCCCGGCGGCCTGGGGCGGCGTCACGACGGGGTCCGGCGTCTTCCGCCTCGAACCCGTACGGCTCGACCGAGACCTGGAACTGCTCTCCGGCTGGATGAACGACCCGCAGGTGGACGCCTATTGGGAACTCGCCGGCCCCGCCGCCGTCACCGCCGCCCACGTGTGGGCACAGGTGGACGGGGACAGCCGCAGCATCCCGTGTCTGGGCCTCCTCGACGGCATGCCGATGAGCTACTGGGAGATCTACCGGGCCGACCTGGACCCGCTCTCCGCGCACTACCCGGCGCACCCCCACGACACGGGTATCCACGTGCTCATCGGAGACGGTGCGAACCGCGGCCGAGGTCTGGGCACCGCGCTCCTGCGCGCCGTCGCCGACCTGGTGCTCGACAACCGCCCGCGCTGCATGCGCGTCATCGCCGAACCGGACATCCGCAACACCCCCTCCGTATCAGCCTTCCTGAACTCCGGCTTCCGCTGCCCCGCCGAGATCGAACTGCCGGGCAAACGGGCCGCCCTGATGATCCGCGAGCGGGCGCTGCGCAATCTCCTCTGAGACCCGCCCCGCTGTCCCCGCAGTTCCCGCAGCCCCGCAGTTCCCGTACGAATCGTCACGCTCTGTTACTTCCCGTCACTCTCACCTCGCAAACTCCGCGTCACGCAGCACAGTTCCCGATCCCGAGGAGTCCCGTGCCGAATTTCTCCGCAGCCCCCGACTCCCCGGGCCCCCACTTCTCGGACGTGGTGCCCCCGTCGCCCCAGCACCCGTGCACACCGCCCGAACTGAACCGTCCGACCTGGGATTTCGCCGCCCGCCGCCTGCTCGCCAAGATGCTCGGCGAGTTCGCGTACGAGGAGATCATCAGCCCGGTCCCCGCCCCGGCCGCCTCCGGCGACGCCTGGACGCTGACCCTCGACGACGGCAGCAGCCTCGGCTTCCGGGCCCGCCGCCGCTCCTACGGCAGCTGGCACGTCACACCCGAGACGATCACCCTCACCCCGCAGTTCGCCGGCGCCTCCGGCAGGCCGACCGCCTCCGGCACGCCGACCGCCTTCGGGGACCCGTACGCCTTCCTCATCCGCGCGCGCACCCTCCTCGGCCTCGACGGCGCCACCCTCGGCCACCTGGTCCGCGAGCTCAGTGCCACCCTCGCCGCCGACGCCCGCCTCGACCACACCGCGCTGACCGCGGACGTCCTCGCCGACCTCGACTACGCGGCCCTCGAAGGCCACCAGACAGGCCACCCCTGGCTCGTCCTCAACAAGGGCCGGATCGGACTCTCCGCCTCCGACACCGCCGCCTGGGCGCCCGAGGCCCGCACCGGCCAGCGCCTGCCCTGGCTCGCCGCCCACACCTCCCTCGCGCACTACCGCGGCACCGCCGGCCTGGAAGACCCGGCCCGCCTCTACTCCGCCGAGCTCGATCCCGCCACCCGCGCCCTCTTCGACCGGACCCTGCGCGACCGCGGCCTCGACCCGCTCGGCTACCTCTACCTTCCCGTCCACCCCTGGCAGTGGGACGAGGTCCTCCTGCCCCTCTTCGCCCCGGCCCTCGCCGCCGGCACCCTGGTCCCGCTCCCCGCCGACCCCGACCTCCGCCTCCCCCAGCAGTCGATCCGCACCTTCCTCAACCTCACCCGCCCCGACCGCCACAGCGTCAAGCTGCCGCTCTCCGTCTTCAACACCATGGTCTGGCGCGGCCTGCCTTCGGACCTGGCCCTCGCGGCGCCCGCCGTCACCGCCTGGATCCACTCCCTGCGCGACGGCGACCCCTTCCTCCGCGAGGAATGCGGAGTGATCCTGCTCGGCGAGGTCGCCTCCGTCACGGTCCGCCACCCCGTCTACGACGCGCTACCCGAGGTCCCGTACCAGTACAAGGAGCTCCTCGGCGCGATCTGGCGCCAGCCGCTGACCGGCCACCTCGCCCCCGGCGAGCGGGCCCGTACGCTCTCCTCCCTCCTGCACACGGACCCCCGCGGCCGGTCCTTCACCGCCGAGCTCGTCGCCCGTTCCGGCCTGACCCCCACGGTCTGGCTCCAGCGGCTCTTCGCCGCCCTGCTGCCCCCGCTGCTCCGCTTCCTCTACCGCTACGGCACCGTCTTCTCCCCGCACGGCGAGAACGTCATCGTGATCTTCGACGAGCACGACGTCCCGGTCCGGCTCGCGGTCAAGGACTTCGTGGACGACGTCAACATCTGCGCCGAACCGCTGCCCGAGCTGGCGGGCGTGCCCGACGAGGTCCGGGCGGTCCTGCCCGCCGAGCCCGCGGACTTCCTGCCCCAGTTCATCCACTCCGGGCTCTTCGTCGGCGTCTTCCGCTACCTCTCCGCCCTCTGCGAGGACCGGCTCGGGGTCCCGGAGGACACGTTCTGGTCCCTCGTGCGGGCGGAGATCCTGCGCCACCAGGCCCGCTTCCCGGAGCTCAAGGAGCGCTACGCGCTCTTCGACCTCCTCGGTGAACGCATCGGCAGGCTCTGCCTCAACCGGAACCGCCTCTACGAGGACGGCTACCGCGACCGGCCCGACCGCCCGCACGCCGTGCGGTACGGCACCGTGCCCAACCCCCTCCACCGGTCATGACCGCTCGCCGGTGCGGTCACTGTCGGCGGAGCCCCGTAGGGTTGGCACTGCTATGACGAAGCCCTCCCTCCCCGACCTGCTGCACGCCGCCGTCTCCGCCGTCGGCGGCACGGAGCGCCCCGGCCAGGTGGCCATGGCCGAAGCCGTCGCCGAAGCGATCGACGACAACTCCCACCGCCTCATCCAGGCCGGTACCGGCACCGGCAAGTCCCTGGGCTACCTGGTGCCGGCCCTCGCACACGGCGAGCGCGTGGTCGTGGCCACGGCGACGCTGGCCCTCCAGCGCCAGCTCGTCGAGCGCGACCTGCCCCGGACGGTGGAGGCGCTGCATCCGCAGCTCCGCCGCCGGCCGCAGTTCGCCATGCTCAAGGGCCGGTCCAACTACCTGTGCCTGCACCGTCTGCACGAGGGCGTCCCGCAGGACGAGGAGGAGGGCCTCTTCGACCAGTTCGAGGCGGCCACCCCGACCAGCAAGCTGGGGCAGGACCTGCTGCGGCTGCGCGACTGGGCGGACGAGACCGAGACGGGCGACCGCGACGACCTCACCCCCGGCGTCTCCGACAAGGCCTGGGCGCAGATCTCCGTCTCCTCCCGCGAATGCCTGGGCGCGACGAAGTGCGCGTACGGCGCGGAGTGCTTCGCGGAGGCCGCCCGTGAGCGGGCCAAGCTCGCGGACGTGGTCGTCACCAACCACGCACTCCTCGCCATCGACGCGATCGAGGGCGCCCCGGTGCTCCCGCAGCACGAGGTGCTGATCGTCGACGAGGCCCACGAGCTGGTGTCCCGGGTGACCGGGGTCGCCACGGGCGAGCTCACCCCGGGCCAGGTCAACCGCGCCGTGAAGCGTGCGGCGAAGCTGGTCGACGAGAAGACCGCCGACTCCCTGCAGACCGCCTCCGAGACCTTCGAGCGGGTCATGGAGCTGGCCCTCCCCGGCCGGCTGGAGGAGATCCCCGAGGACCTCGGCTACGCGCTGATGGCCCTGCGGGACGCCTCGCGCACCGTGATCTCGGCGATCGGCAACACCCGCGACAAGTCCGTCCACGACGAGGACGCCGTCCGCAAGCAGGCGCTCGCCGCGGTGGAGAGCGTGCACGGGGTGGCGGAGCGGATCACGGCCGGCTCCGAGTACGACGTGGTCTGGTACGAACGCCACGACCGCTTCGGCGCCACCCTCCGGGTGGCTCCGCTCTCGGTGTCCGGCCTGCTGCGCGAGAAGCTGTTCGCGGACCGCTCGGTGGTCCTGACCTCCGCGACCCTCAAGCTCGGCGGCGACTTCAACGGGGTCGCGGCGTCGATGGGCCTGTCCCCGGAGGGCGTCGAGGGCGAGGACGTGCCGCAGTGGAAGGGCCTGGACGTCGGCTCGCCCTTCGACTACCCCAAGCAGGGCATCCTCTACGTCGCCAAGCACCTGGCCACCCCCGGCCGCGAGGGCACCCGCGGCGACATGATGGACGAGCTCGCCGAACTGATCGAGGCGGCGGGAGGCCGCACCCTCGGACTGTTCTCCTCCATGCGCGGGGCGAAGGCCGCCGCCGAGGAGCTGCGCGGCCGGCTCGACAATCCGATCCTGCTCCAAGGCGAGGAGACGCTCGGCGAGCTGATCAAGGCCTTCGCCGCCGACCCGAAGACCTGCCTGTTCGGGACCCTGTCGCTGTGGCAGGGCGTGGACGTGCCGGGGCCCAGCTGCCAGCTGGTGGTCATGGACAGGATCCCGTTCCCGCGCCCCGACGACCCGCTGATGAGCGCCCGGCAGAAATCGGTCGAGGAGCGCGGCGGGAACGGCTTCATGTCCGTCGCGGCGACGCACGCGGCGCTGCTCATGGCCCAGGGCGCGGGCCGGCTCGTACGGGCCACCGGGGACAAGGGCGTCGTAGCGGTTCTGGACCCCCGGCTGGCCACGGCCCGGTACGGGAGCTTCCTGCGGGCCACGCTGCCGGACTTCTGGTACACCACGGACCGCAACCAGGCCCGCCGCTCGCTCGCCGCGATCGACGCAGCCGCGAATGCCGAGGAAAAATAGCTCTCGGTAGCACGAGCGGCACCATCAATTGAGCAACCCAATCGGCGAGCAACCACATCCGCGAGAGCGGCGGCGGTTTAGCCGCAAAAAGGGGCACGAAGCAGCCCTGGGACCGGCGCAGTAGGTCCCAGGGCTGGATGGGGGCGCGGGGCGTCAGACCCGGCGCAGTACCGCCACGACCTTGCCGAGGATGGTGGCCTCGTCACCGGGGATCGGCTGGTAGGCGGCGTTGTGCGGGAGCAGCCAGACATGGCCGTCCTCGCGCTTGAAACGCTTGACCGTGGCCTCGCCGTCCAGCATGGCGGCGACGATGTCGCCGTTCTCCGCGACCGGCTGGCGACGGACCGTGACCCAGTCGCCGTCACAGATGGCGGCCTCGATCATCGAGTCGCCGACGACCTTGAGGCAGAACAGCTCTCCGTCGCCGACGAGCTGGCGGGGGAGGGGGAACACGTCCTCCACCGACTCCTCCGCGAGGATCGGGCCGCCGGCCGCGATCCGGCCGACCAGGGGCACGTACGAGGCCGCGGGCTTGCCCGTGGTGTCCGTGGGCTGCGAGCTGGGCTGGTCGGAGCCGCGCACCTCGTACGCCCGGGGGCGATGGGGGTCGCGGCGCAGGAAGCCCTTGCGCTCCAGGGCCATCAGCTGGTGCGCGACCGAGGAGGTGCTGGACAGGCCGACCGCCTGGCCGATCTCCCGCATCGACGGCGGGTATCCGCGCCGCTGCACCGAGTCGCGAATGACCTCGATGACCCTCCGCTGCCGGTCCGTGAGCCCGGAGCTGTCGGCGCGGATGCCTGGAGGTCGCCCTGGCAGCGAGCGTGCGGGGCGTACGGGCTCCGCCTCCGGGTTCTGACTTGCGTCATTCATGGCATGCACCGGCTCGAGTCGGCTCTGGGAGCGGTTCTGGGCAGTGATGGTGGCACTGTCTGCGGTGGTGGTCACGTCGGCCCCTCTCGAAATGTTCTCCCTAGCTGGACAACGGTAGTTGCTTTCGAAAGGTTGCGCCAAACACACGTTCGAGTGAAAAATCGGAGATCACCCACCGTGGTCACTTCGTGAGGTGTATAGACCGTCGGCGGGCCATCCCGACCGAACGGGGGTTCGGCTGCGGAGCCACTGCTTACGGTACCCTTCCGGGTCGGGTCGCCACCTTCCGGGTCTGCGCCCAGTGTGGCACCGCGAGGCCTGTCATCCGGCCATCGGACGCCGCGACACGCGGAGCGGTGCGAATCCACCACAACCCAAGATCTAGTGGTTGGATGAGCGCTGCCACCCAGAAGTTGTGGTCCTCGGTCTGCCGGGGCCCCCGACATCGCATATGCTTGTGGCTGCTTCGAGAGCCTCCGACAGAGCTTCGACTCTGCCGTTCAGGGGTCTCGCGAGGTGATTCAGTCGTGCCAAGAGGAGGGTGAGGGAACCATGCACTGCCCCTTCTGCAGGCACCCCGACAGCCGTGTCGTCGACAGTCGCACCACCGACGACGGCACGTCGATCCGCCGGCGCCGCCAGTGCCCCGACTGCTCCCGTCGCTTCACGACGGTGGAGACGGCCTCGCTGATGGTGATCAAGCGCAGCGGGGTGACCGAACCCTTCAGCCGTACCAAGGTCATCTCCGGCGTGCGCAAGGCGTGCCAGGGGCGGCCGGTCACCGAGGACGCCCTCGCCAAACTCGGCCAGCGGGTCGAGGAGGCGCTGCGCGCCACCGGGAGCGCCGAGCTGACCACCCACGACGTGGGTCTGGCCATACTCGGCCCGTTGCAGGAGCTCGATCTGGTCGCGTACCTCCGGTTCGCGTCCGTTTACAAGGCGTTCGACACACTCGAAGACTTCGAGACCGCCATCGCGGAACTCCGCGTGCCGCGGCCTCACCCCGAAGAGTGCGAGCCCCGTGGGACCGCTCCGGTCCCCGTGCCCGCCTCCACCGCCGACTGACCGGACGGCCCGTTCCACGCCGTACGTGCGTCGTGGAACGGCCGGTGGGTCTGGCGAAGAAGACGTAGATACAAGACACACAGCACCGTGCCGCGGAATAGCGCTGGCACTTTAGGGCGTTTTGCCCGCATTGGGAGGAACGGCATGACAGAGACGGCGAGCAGCTCGGCACGAGGTTCCCGCGCCAAGGGCACCAAGACTGCCAAGAGCGGCCTGCGTATCGAGCGCATCCACACCACCCCGGGCGTGCACCCGTACGACGAGGTGACCTGGGCGCGCCGCGACGTCGTCATGACCAACTGGCGCGACGGCTCGGTCAACTTCGAGCAGTACGGCGTCGAGTTCCCCGACTTCTGGTCGGTGAACGCGGTCAACATCGTCACCAGCAAGTACTTCCGCGGCGCGGTCGGCAGCCCGCAGCGCGAGACCGGTCTGAAGCAGCTCATCGACCGGATCGTGAAGACGTACACGAAGGCCGGCGAGGACTT
This sequence comes from Streptomyces sp. CA189, assembly GCF_056428985.1. Lineage (NCBI taxonomy): Bacteria > Bacillati > Actinomycetota > Actinomycetes > Kitasatosporales > Streptomycetaceae > Streptomyces > Streptomyces sp. CA189. The sequence goes on from NZ_JBWJVM010000005.1 coordinate 11,002, forward strand.
CGACTACTTCACGTCGCCCGCCGACGCGGAGATCTTCGAGCACGAGCTGACCTACGCGCTCCTGCACCAGATCTTCAGCTTCAACTCGCCGGTGTGGTTCAACGTCGGCACGCCCCAGCCGCAGCAGGTCTCCGCCTGCTTCATCCTGGCCGTCGACGACTCCATGGAGTCGATCCTCGACTGGTACAAGGAAGAGGGCATGATCTTCAAGGGCGGCTCCGGCGCCGGCCTGAACCTCTCCCGCATCCGCTCCTCCAAGGAGCTCCTCTCCTCCGGCGGCAACGCCTCCGGCCCGGTCTCCTTCATGCGCGGCGCCGACGCGTCCGCCGGAACGATCAAGTCGGGCGGCGCCACCCGCCGCGCGGCCAAGATGGTCGTCCTGGACGTGGACCACCCGGACGTCGAGGACTTCATCGCGACCAAGGTGAAGGAAGAGGAGAAGATCCGCGCCCTGCGCGACGCGGGCTTCGACATGGACCTGGGCGGCGACGACATCACGTCCGTCCAGTACCAGAACGCCAACAACTCGGTCCGCGTGAACGACGAGTTCATGACGGCCGTCGAGAACGGCACCGAGTTCGGCCTGCGCGCCCGCATGACCGGCGAGGTCATCGAGACGGTCGACGCCAAGTCGCTCTTCCGCAAGCTCGCCGAGGCCGCGTGGGCCTGCGCCGACCCGGGCATCCAGTACGACGGTGTGATCAACAACTGGCACACCTGCCCCGAGTCCGGCCGCATCACCGCGTCCAACCCGTGCAGCGAGTACATGCACCTGGACAACACGTCCTGCAACCTCGCCTCGCTGAACCTGATGAAGTTCCTCGACGACGACGGCAAGGGCAACCAGTCCTTCGACGCCGAGCGCTTCTCCAAGGTCGTCGAGCTGGTCATCACCGCGATGGACATCTCCATCTGCTTCGCGGACTTCCCGACGCAGAAGATCGGCGAGAACACCCGCGCCTTCCGCCAGCTGGGCATCGGCTACGCCAACCTCGGCGCCCTGCTGATGGCCACCGGCCACGCGTACGACTCCGACGGCGGCCGCACCCTCGCCGCGTCGATCACCTCGCTGATGACCGGTACCGCGTACAAGCGCTCCGCCGAGCTGGCCGCGATCGTCGGCCCGTACGACGGCTACGCCCGCAACGCCGAGTCGCACAAGCGCGTCATGAAGCAGCACGCCGACGCCAACGCCGTCGCGCCGCGCACCGAGGACCTGGACAGCATCATCTGGGCCGCGGCCACCGAGGCCTGGCAGGACGTGATCCGCCTGGGCGAGAAGAACGGCTTCCGCAACTCGCAGGCCTCCGTCCTCGCGCCGACCGGCACCATCGGTCTCGCGATGTCCTGTGACACCACCGGTGTCGAGCCGGACCTGGCCCTGGTCAAGTTCAAGAAGCTCGTCGGCGGCGGCTCGATGCAGATCGTCAACGGCACCGTTCCGCAGGCCCTGCGCCGCATGGGCTACCAGGAAGAGCAGATCGAGGCGATCGTCGCCCACATCGCCGAGCACGGCGTGGTCGTCGACGCCCCGGGCCTGAAGCAGGAGCACTACTCGGTCTTCGACTGCGCGATGGGCGAGCGTTCCATCTCCGCGATGGGCCACGTGCGCATGATGGCCGCGATCCAGCCCTGGATCTCCGGCGCGATCTCGAAGACGGTCAACATGCCGGAGACGGCGACCGTCGAGGAGATCGAGGAGATCTACTTCGAGGCGTGGAAGCTGGGCGTCAAGGCGCTCGCGATCTACCGCGACAACTGCAAGGTCGGCCAGCCCCTCTCCGCGAAGAAGAAGGAAGAGGAGAAGGAGGAGGTCACCGCCAAGGCGGAGGACACCATCCGGACGGCCGTCGAGAAGGTCATCGAGTACCGCCCGGTCCGCAAGCGCCTCCCGAAGGGCCGCCCGGGGATCACCACCTCCTTCACGGTCGGTGGCGCCGAGGGTTACATGACCGCGAACTCCTACCCGGACGACGGTCTCGGCGAGGTCTTCCTGAAGATGTCGAAGCAGGGCTCGACCCTCGCGGGCATGATGGACGCCTTCTCGATCGCCGTCTCGGTCGGTCTGCAGTACGGCGTCCCGCTGGAGACGTACGTCGCGAAGTTCACGAACATGCGCTTCGAGCCGGCCGGCATGACGGACGACCCGGACGTGCGGATGGCGCAGTCGATCGTCGACTACATCTTCCGCCGCGTGGCGCTCGACTTCCTGCCCTTCGAGACCCGCTCGGCCCTCGGCATCCACTCCGCCGAGGAGCGCCAGCGCCACCTGGACACCGGTTCCTACGAGCCCCTCGACGAGGAGCTCGACACGGAATCCCTGACCCAGGCGGCCCCGCTCGCCGCGGTCCAGACCGTCCCGGCCGTCAAGCCGGTCGCGGTCGTCCCGGTCCCGGCCCCCAAGACGGCGCACTCCAGCGCCGAACTGGTCGAGATGCAGCTCGGCGTCTCCGCCGACGCCCCGCTCTGCTTCTCCTGCGGCACGAAGATGCAGCGCGCCGGCTCCTGCTACATCTGCGAGGGCTGCGGCTCCACCAGCGGCTGCAGCTGACACCGGGGGTAGCCGTCGGCGCGGGACGCGCCCGCGCGGACGGCTGACCAGCAGCTCACGAAGGGGACCGGCCATCGGCCGGTCCCCTTCGGCGTGCCCTCCGCCCGGTGCCGACGTGGCCGTGCCGGGGTGATGATGTATTTAGCTAATTAGCTCATGTGCTAAAAAGGTCGCATGGCTGAGAACAGCGAGACCGATGACGACGCCGGCGTCTTCCGGGCGCTCGCCGACCCCACGCGGCGCCAGATCCTGGAGGATCTGCGCGGCGGGGAGCTGGCGGCCGGGGAGATCGCCGGCCGGTTCACCATCAGCGCCCCGTCCGTGTCACGGCACCTGGGAGTGCTGAAGTCCGCGGGGCTGGTGCGGGAGCGGCGCGACGGCAACCGCATCCTCTACACGCTCGTCGAGGAGCGGCTGGCCTCCTCCGTCGGGCGGTTCCTCAGCATGGTGTGCCCGGAGCAGATCGTGCTGCGGCACCAGCGGCGCAAGAACGGGGCGGGGGAGAGCGCGGAATGATCAGTCTGAAGCTCGCGAGTGTCATCGAGCGGCGGTTGCTCGTGAACTACCGGGTCGAGCCCGAGGTGGCGGCGGGACTGCTGCCGGCCGGGATGAGACCGCAGCTCGTCGGCGGCTGGGCCGTCGCCGGGATCTGCTTGCTGCGACTCGGGGACACCCGGCCGAGGTGGGCCCCGGCCGGTACCGGCGTGCGCAGCGAGAACGCCGCGCACCGGATCTCCGTCGAATGGGACGGACCGGACGGGGTCGAGGCGGGCGTCTGGATCCCGCGCCGCGACAGCGGTTCCCGGCTCAACGTCCTGGCGGGCGGCCGGGTGTTCCCCGGAGCACACGGGTCCGCCGTCTTCGACGTACGGGAGACCCCGCAGGAGATCGGGGTCGCGTACGAGACCAGGGACGCCTCCACGCGGGTGCGCGTCGTGGCCCGGGTCGCGGACGAACTGCGCGGCAGCCGACTGTTCGGCGACCTGGCCGAGGCCTCCGAGTTCTTCCGGCAGGGTGCCCGCGGCTACTCGCCGGCGAGTGCCGAGGGCCGGCTCGACGGCATGCAACTGCATACGGACGCGTGGCGGGTCGAGGCCACCGAGGTCACCCGCGCCGAGTCCTCCTTCTTCGAGGACCCCGAGCGCTTCCCGGCCGGCACGGCACAATTCGACTGCGCCCTGCTGATGCGCGACGTGCCCGTGGAGTGGCACCCGCTGGACCCCGCGGCCGGTGCGGGATGCGCCGCGGCGGCCGCGTGAAAGCGGGTTGGCGTCCGGGGGCCGGAGAGTGATCATTGCGCGGGGGAGGCCGTGACCGGGCACCCCGTACGTGTCGGCACGGTGTGGGGGAGCAGTCATGTGGAGCGGTGACGAGCTGGATCTGGACGCCTACCTGGCGAGGATCGGCTGGGAGGGCGGGGAACTCCGGGCGGACCTCGCGACGTTGAAGGCAGTACACCGGGCCCACGCCGGTGCGATCACCTTCGAGAGTCTGGACGTGCTGTTCGGCCGGGGCGTCGGGCTGGACGTCAAGACCGTTGAGGACAAGCTCGTGCGCGAGCGCCGGGGCGGCTACTGCTACGAGCAGAACACCCTGCTGGCCGCCGCCCTGGAGCGGATCGGCTTCGAGGTCTCCGGACGCGGCGCCCGCAACCGCTCCCGGGGGGAGACCCTGACCGCGGTGACGCACGCCGTGCTCGTCGTCACCGTCGAGGGGGAACCGTGGCTCTGCGACGCCGGGTTCGGCTGGCAGGGACCGCGCGAGCCCGTGCCGCTGGCGCACCCCGGCGCCGAAGTGCGGCAAGGGGAGTGGGTGTTCCGCGTCCGGGAGGAAGCGGACGGGGTCCTCGTGCTGTGCGTGCCGCGCGAGGGCGTCTGGCGGGACCTGTACGCCTTCACCCCGCAGCCCTACCACCCCGTCGACTACGTGGTGCTGAACCACTACAGCTCCTCGCACCCCCGCTCCGCCTTCGTCGGCCGGGTCGTCGTCCAGCGGCAGGGCGACTCCGACCGCCTGGCCCTCGTGGGACGGGAGCTCTCCCGGCTGCGCCCCGACGGGCGGATCGAGCGGCGGGAGGTGCCGACCGGGGAGCTGCTCGCCCTGCTCGGACGGGAGTTCGGGCTTCGGCTGTCCGAGCGGGACGCGGCCGAACTCCTTCGGATGTACCGCGCCGAGGACTGACCCGGGCCCCGCCGGGACCGTACGATGGGGCAGTGCTGGTCAAGTGGATTCGCTGCACGGTGACGGACCGACGCGGGTTCGAGCGCGGGCAGCGCAAATGGGCGGGGCTGCCCGGCGAACCGGGATTCCGGGGGCAGGGCGGCGGCTGGAGCCGGGGCCGGCAGGGGGTGGCGCACGTCTTCACCTTCTGGGAGAGCCGTTCCTTCTACGACTCCTTCATGGCCCGCTCGCACGACCGGCTGGCCGCTTCGCAGAACGGCACCTACACCGACGCGCGGGTCACGCTCTTCGACCACCGCTTCGACGTGAAGACCGGCTTCGAGCCGCGGTTCACCGACGCCGACGTCGTCAGGGTCGCCCACACCAGGGTGCGGGAGGGGCGCGTGGACCATTTCGCGCTCATGCAGGAGAAGGTCTGGAACCCGGCCATGGCGGGCTCGCCCGGCATGGTCCGGGGGCTCTTCGGCGAGGCCCCGGGCCGCGAGTTCCTGGTGCTGTCGATGTGGCACGCGGCGGCCGAGCACGGCAAGTACCGGCAGGAGCGCGTCGAACGGCTGTCGCTGCGGGCGCAGATTCAGGCCGACGTGGAAGCCCTGACCGGGGACGTCGTCGACCTCGAAGCCTCCTGGACGGTCTGACCGCGAGCCGCTGTAGGCCCCGCCGGAGAGCTGACCGCTGGGCCGCCGCCGGGGCGTACGGCGTGCCCGGTCCGCGCGCCCGCCGATGGCCGAATAGGGTCGTGGGATGGTACGACCACGGCGCATCGTCCTTGTCCGGCACGGGGAATCGGAGGGCAATGCCGATGACACGGTGTACGAGCGGGAGCCCGACCACGCCCTCCGGCTGACCCGCACCGGGCGCGAGCAGGCCGCGGAGGCCGGCGGACGCCTGCGCGAGCTCTTCGGGGACGAGCACGTGAGCGCGTACGTCTCCCCCTACCGCCGGACCCTGCAGACCTTCCGCGAGCTGCGCCTGGACCCGACGCGCGTGCGGATGCGCGAGGAGCCGAGGCTGCGCGAGCAGGACTGGGGCAACTGGCAGGAGCGCGAGGACGTACGGCTGCAGAAGGCGTACCGGGACGCGTACGGGCACTTCTTCTACCGGTTCGCGCAGGGGGAGTCGGGCGCGGACGTGTACGACCGGGTCGGGGCCTTCCTGGAGAGCCTCTACCGCAGCTTCGAGGCCGCGGACCATCCGGAGAACGTGCTGCTCGTGACGCACGGCCTGACGATGAGGCTGTTCTGCATGCGGTGGTTCCACTGGTCCGTGGCCGAGTTCGAGGCCCTCTCCAACCCGGGGAACGGCGAATACCGGGTGCTGCTGCTGGGTTCCGACGGCCGGTACCGGATGGACCGCCCGTTTGAGCGGTGGACCACACCCGAGCCTTATGACCTGGACGGCTAGAGTGACGCGCGATGACCGCTGACTCCTCTCCCGAAGGGCGCTACGCACGCGCCATGGCCAGCCTCCGCGGGCTGGCCCTGGGCGACGCACTGGGTTCCCAGTACTTCGTCCCCGTGAACTACCCGCTGCTCAAGCGGCGCGAGCTGCCCGCCGGCAGCGATCCGTGGCAGTGGACCGACGACACCGAGATGGCCTGCTCGGTGGTGGCCGTGCTCGCCGGCCACGGCCGGGTGGACCAGGACGCGCTGGCCGCCTCCTTCGCCCACCACCACGACTTCGACCGCGGCTACGGACCTGCCGTGAACCGGATGCTGCGCCTGATCCGCGAGGGCGCGGACTGGCGCACGCTCGCCGCGGAACTCTTCGACGGGCAGGGCTCCTGGGGCAACGGCGCGGCCATGCGGGTCGCCCCGCTGGGCGCCTGGTACGCCGACGACCCGGAGCAGGCCACCCACCAGGCGGAGATCTCCGCCTACACCACCCACCAGCACCGCGAAGCGGTGTGCGGTGCGATGGCCGTGGCCGCCGCGGCCGCGCTGGCGGCCGATCCGGCCGGGCCGCCGAAGGCCGCCGACCTGCTGGACGGGGTCATCGCGCTCGTCCCGCGGAGCGCGGTGGGCGCCGGGGTGCGGCGGGCGCGCGACATGCTCGACTACGGGGACGCGACCACCGTCGCCGCCGTTCTGGGCTGCGGTCGGCGCACCAGCGCCCACGACACCGTGCCGTTCGCCCTGTGGTCGGCGGCGCGCTGCCTGGACGACTACGAGCGGGCCTTCTGGACCACCGCCCAGGTGGGCGGAGACGTGGACACCACCTGCGCGATCGTCGGCGGAGTGCTGGGCGCCCGCGGGTCTGCGGTGCTGCCGCAGTCCTGGCTGGCCCGGACCGAGGCGCTGCCGGCCTGGCTGCCGGAGTCGGCGGGGTAGTGGGGTAGTCGGGTAGGCGGGCTGCAGCGGCGGTCCGTGCCGGTTCGTACCCCTCCGTTTGTCACGGTCCTGCCACAGGCATCTTTTGAGCCTGTTCAAAACTGCACACGAGCGGCCTACTCTGTCGGCTTCGCCACCCCCGCCTGATGGCCGGGGGCGGCCGACAGGGGAGGGGAACCCGATGTCAGCAGAGAACGCCGGTGCGGAGAATGCCGAGGCGGAGCGCGCCGCACCGACACCACCCGCGCCGCCCGGCTGGGATCCCAAGGCCTGGCAGGCCCACCAGCTGCGCAAGGAGCGCGCCGCCTCCGGTGCCTGGTCGATGGCCCCGCTCGCCTGGGCCGAGGCCGCCCGGCCCGCCGCCGTCGGACCGGTACCGGCCGTCGTGCTGGGCGCCGCCCTCGCCTCGGGCATCGCCGTCTCCCTGCTCCTCGGCGACGGGCTGGGTCCGGGTCTGCTCCTCGCGGTGGTGCCGGCGCTCGTCGCCGCGTACGCGGCCGCCCGCGCCGCCGGCCGCACGCTGCGCCCGTGGACCGCGCTCTGGGCGCTCGGCTGTCTCGCGCTGCTCGCCGTGCCCGCCTTGCGCGCCTCCGGCTGGCCGGCGGTGACGGCCCTGTTCGCGGCCCTCCTGACGGGCGCCCTGGCCCTGCACGGCAGCCGCAGTTGGCCCGGCATCCTGCTCGGCCCGATAGGCCTCCTCGACTCCGCCGTGCTCGGCGTGCGCTGGGTCTGGATCGGCCTGCGCTCGCGCGGCGAGGGGCGCCGGGAGCGCTGGCTGCCGGTGGTGAAGGCCGTCGTGGTGGCGGTGGCCCTGCTGGCGCTCTTCGGCACCCTGTTCGCCTCCGCCGACGCCGCGTTCGCGGACCTGCTGAGCGGGCTGACCCCCGACATCAGCGGTATGGGCGGCCCGGTTCGGTTCCTGCTCTTCGCGCTGGGCCTCCTCGTCGCGATCGCCGTCGCCCGCGCGGCCGCCGCCCCCTCCCGCTGGGACCGCATCGAGGTGCGCCCGGGGAAGGCGCGCTCCCGGGTGGAGTGGGCCCTGCCGCTCATCGTGCTGAACCTGCTCTTCGCCGCCTTCAACGCCGTCCAGCTCGCCGTCCTCTTCGGCGGCTACCGCAAGGTCCTGGACGCCACCGGCCTCACCTACGCCGCGTACGCGCGCCAGGGCTTCTGGCAGCTCCTCTGGGCCACGCTGCTCACCCTCGCCGTCATCGCGCTCGCCCTGCGCTGGGCCCCGCGCGACGGAGCCGGCGGCCGGCGGCTGGTGCGCGTCGTGCTCGGCACCCTCTGCGTGCTGACCCTCGTGGTCGTCGCCTCGGCGCTCCGCCGCATGGACCTGTACGTGGACGCGTACGGGCTGACCAGGCTGCGCCTGTCGGTCGCCGGAGTGGAGCTGTGGCTCGGGCTGGTGATCGTACTGATCATGGCCGGCGGGCTGTTCGGCGCGCGCTGGCTCCCCCGCGCGGTCGTGGGGAGCGCCGTGGCGGCCGTACTGGCCTTCGGGCTGGTGTCCCCGGACGGGGTCATCGCGGAGGGCAACGTCACGCGGTACGAGCGGGACGGCAAGATCGACCTGGCCTACTTCCAGTCCCTGTCGGCGGACGCGGTACCCGCCCTGGACCGGCTGCCCGAGCCCCAGCGGTCCTGCGCCCTGCGCGGGATCGCCAGGGAGCTGGCGGCGGCGGGCCGGACGCCCTGGTACGCGACGAGCCTGGGGGAGCGCCGGGCCCGGGACATCCTGAGCGAGCGCGGGGTGAGCGCCTCGTACGAGGAGTGCAAGAGCCTGGGCACCTTCGGGAGCCGGGTCGAGTTCTAGGGCCGTACGGGACTGCGTGCTCAGGCGGCCGGACCGGCCTTGGCGGCGGCTCCGTTCGGGGCCTCCAGGTCGCTCGGGCGGGCCCGAACTCGAACGGGCGATTCGCGATGCCGTGTTGGAGCAGCTGAGCACCACGGGATGGAACGCCCTCACCATGGAGGGCGTCGCGTCGGAGGCGCGTCGCGGGCCGGGCAGGCGCTGAGGGGGGCTTCACGAGTGCGATCACACCCAGGCGGAGCGGTTCCGCGACCTGGTCCGAGCCGGGCTGTACGAACCGGCGCACGCGCTCATCGGTGAGTTGGTGAACCGGGGAATCGACCGGGGGGCATCCGTGCGGACGCGACCGGTCCACTTCTCGCCGAGGTCATCCCGGCGCTGATGACGTACCGCGCGAAGGTGTGCGGAAGCGAATGGGCGGACGCGGAAACCGCCGAGATGGTCGACGGGGGTGATGGCGCCGCTGCTCAAGATGTGAGACGGGGCGGGGAGGTTCGCGCGGCGCGGAGGTGGCCGGGGCGCGGCGGTGAGGGGGCGTCGGCGAGGCGGGAAGGGGGCGTCGGCGCGGCGGGGAGGGGGCGGGGTGTGCAGGCGGCCCGGGGCGGCGTAACCTTGCTGGCGCCATGCCGTACGAAGCACCCACTCACACCGTCGAACGCTCCCTCCGAGCGACCACCGGCGCCAAGGTCATCGCCGGGGTCGACGAAGTCGGACGAGGGGCCTGGGCCGGTCCCGTCACCGTCTGCGCGGCGATCACCGGTCTGCGCCGGCCGCCCGCGGGACTCACCGACTCCAAACTGCTCACCGCCAAGCGCCGTGACGCGCTCGTCGGCGTCCTGGAGGACTGGGTCACGGCCTATGCCCTGGGCCACTCGTCCCCCGAGGAGATCGACGAACTCGGGATGACCGCAGCCCTGCGTCTCGCCGCGGTGCGCGCCCTGGAGGCGCTGCCCGTGCGGCCCGACGCGGTGATACTCGACGGCAAGCACGACTACCTCGGCACGCCCTGGCAGGTCCGGACGGTGATCAAGGGCGACCAGTCCTGTGTCGCCGTCGCCGCGGCCTCGGTGATCGCCAAGGTCCGGCGCGACCGGATGATGGCCGAGATCGGTGAACTGGGCGGCGGAATCGAAGACTTCGCTTTCGCCGCCAACGCCGGATATCCCTCGCCCGTACACCGGGCGGCGCTCGAGGAGCAGGGGCCGACCGCGTACCACCGGCTCTCCTGGTCCTACCTCGACGCGCTGCCCCGCTGGAGCCACCTCAAGAAGGTGCGCCGCAGCGAGGAGTCGATGGAGCTGGAAAACGGAGGCCAACTCGGCTTCGATTTCTGATCGCACGCACGTGCCACCAACCGGTACGTTTCGCACCGGTGTTTGATGAATGTCAGCTCATGCCTCTCACCCCCGCCCCCGAGGAGCTTCAGATTCACGAGAGTGCCCAGGGTCCCCGCGTCACGCCGGCCGCGAGCCGCACCGCGCAGACCCCCCGCCCCGTACCCGGTCCGCGCCCCGCCCCCAGGCCCGCGCCGCCCGCGCCGCGGAAACCGCAGGCCACCCCCGTTCCCGCAGTCGCCACCGCACCATCGGTCTCGGCGGCCGTCCCGCAGATCCAGCTGATCCCGGCATCCTCCGACGGCGCGCTGGACGCGGCCGAAGAGGCCGTGGACCTGCTGCTCGACACCGGGCGTGCGCCCGGCGACATCCTGGTGCTCACCACCGGCGACCCGCACCCGTGGGCCGCGCACGAGCTGTCCTTCGGCGAGGCCGCGTACTGGGCCCTGCAGGATGCCGGGGACGACGTCTTCTACGCGGACGCGGCGCAGGTTCAGCGTGCCGCCGGCCGTCCCGTCGTGGTCTTCGCGGCCAACGGCGGACCGGTCGACGCGGCTGCCGGAGCCCTGCCGGTCGCGCTCGCGCGAGCCGGTGCGCTCCTGATCGTGTGCGGCGAGTCGCAGCAGATCAACTCCGTGCTGGGTGCGGGCGTCTGACGCCCCGTACTCCCGCACGGTCGAGGGGCGGGGCGGGCCGGTGGCCGGCCCTGCCGAAGACCGAGGCCTGACCAGCCGTACGCCCGTTTCCGGGTGTACGGCCTTTGGTCGTTTCGGGCAGGAGTACGGAGCCGCGCGGACTCAGCGTGCGGCGGTGCGGCGCAGGGCCTCCGCGGCTCCGCCGCCGCGCAGGGCGAGCGGCGCGAACTCGGACGACGTGTCGCCGAGGCGCTCGGGCCGGGAGTCCGAGCTCGGGCTCCGGCCGCCGCGGCCCTCGCCCAGCACCTGCCAGCCGCTCCGGGTCAGCGTGATGTACGCGCCGCAGCGCAGCCCGTGCAGGGTGCAGGCGTCCCGCAGCCCCCACATCCAGGCCCCGTCCTCCTCGGTCCAGGGCTCGTCGCCGTCGCGGCAGTACAGCAGCACGGCGGTCCGTACCGGGGTCCGTCGCCGCAGGTCGTGCGGAATGACCCGGCGCAGCCGGGACAGCAGGGCGTTGCGGTACTCCCAGCCGTCGGCCGCGGTGGAGCGCTGCACGAAGGAGGCGCTGGCCACGAGCCGCTCCTCGGGCCCGAGCACGGCGATCACCGCCGTGTACGGCACCGGGCTGTGCCGTGAGTGCAGTCCGCTGACGACCTCGCGCGGATTGCGCAGCAGGGGGACGCCCGAGGACGTCCACTCGGAGGGTTCCAGCAGCCTGCCGTGCCGGCTGGCGCCGCCGGTGGCCGTTGTCAGGGACGTGGTCGAGGGCGGCGTGAATCCGAAGGTCACGGTCCTCCCTTCGGGTACACGCCCGCGAACGGGCACAGCTGGAGTGCGGGCGCGCCACGGCACGGCCCAGGAGAGCGCCGTCGAGCCGAGCGGGAGCAGCACAATTCTCGCGTGGCCCGTGAGCATGCGGCAACGAGCAATTGGAGCCGCCGACCGGAATTCGCCGGTATGCCGTTCATATCCTTGCCCCGCCACGCCGAAGATGACTCATTCGGTCCAGGGTGGAGCGCCGGCACCTGGGGAAACGGCTCCTGGGCGGCTGCCCGCCGCAGGAGTCGCGCGGAGGCGCGGACGGCTTGTGGGCCCGCCGTCACGCTGGGTGAATTGGCCGATTGTCCTAGCCATCGGGTTGCATGGGGGCATGGACAACCTGGAGCTCCGCGCTGAAGCCGATGCCGTCCTCGCTGAGCTGGTCGGTGCCCCGCGGGGTTCGGCGCGGCTGCGGGAGGACCAGTGGCAGGCCGTGTCCGCCCTGGTGGAGGAGCGCCGGCGGGCGCTGGTGGTGCAGCGTACGGGGTGGGGCAAGTCGGCCGTGTACTTCGTGGCGACGGCCCTGCTGCGCCGTCGCGGCGCGGGCCCGACCGTGATCATCTCGCCGCTCCTCGCGCTGATGCGCAACCAGGTCGACGCGGCGGCGCGGGCCGGGATCCAGGCGCGGACGATCAACTCGGCCAACCCCGAGGAGTGGGAGACGATCTACGGGGAGGTCGAGCGGGGCGAGACCGACGTTCTCCTCGTGAGTCCGGAGCGCCTCAATTCCGTGGACTTCCGGGAGCAGGTGCTGCCCAAGCTCGCTGCCACGACCGGTCTGCTGGTGGTCGACGAGGCCCACTGCATCTCCGACTGGGGCCATGACTTCCGCCCCGACTACCGCCGGTTGCGCACCATGCTCGCCGAGCTCGCCCCCGGCGTGCCCGTCCTCGCCACCACCGCGACGGCCAACGCACGCGTCACGGCGGACGTGGCCGAGCAGCTGGGCACGGGAGGCGGGGGCGCTCTGGTCCTGCGCGGGCCGCTGGACCGGGAGAGCCTGCGGCTGGGGGTGCTGGAGCTGCCGAACGCGGCGCACCGGCTGGCGTGGCTGGGGGAGCGGCTGGGGGATCTGCCGGGCTCGGGGATCATCTACACGCTGACGGTGGCGGCCGCGGAGGAGGTCGCGGCGTTCCTGCGGCAGCGCGGGTATCCGGTGGCCTCGTACACGGGGAAGACGGAGAACGCCGATCGGCTGCAGGCCGAGGAAGACCTGCTGGCGAACCGGGTGAAGGCGCTGGTGGCGACCTCCGCACTGGGGATGGGCTTCGACAAGCCGGACCTGGGGTTCGTGGTGCACCTGGGCTCGCCCTCGTCCCCGATCGCCTACTACCAGCAGGTGGGGCGTGCGGGGCGCGGCGTGGACCATGCCGACGTACTGCTGCTGCCGGGGCGGGAGGACGAGGCGATCTGGGCGTACTTCGCTTCGGTGGGGTTCCCGCCCGAGGAGCAGGTCCGGCGGACCCTGGAGGTGCTGGAGCAGGCGGGCCGTCCGCTGTCGCTGCCGGCGCTGGAGCCGCTGGTGAATCTCCGGCGGTCGCGGCTGGAGACCATGCTCAAGGTCCTGGACGTGGACGGTGCGGTCAAGCGCGTGAAGGGGGGCTGGACCTCCACCGGGCAGCCGTGGGAGTACGACGCGCAGCGGTACGAGTGGGTGGCCCGGCAGCGGCAGGCCGAGCAGCAGGCCATGCGGGACTACGTGGCGACCACGGGATGCCGGATGGAGTTCCTGCAGCGGCAGCTCGACGACGAGAAGGCGACCCCGTGCGGCCGCTGCGACTCCTGCGCCGGGCCCTGGCTCGATCCCGCGGTGTCCCACGGGGCCCTCGATACCGCGACCGGTGAGCTGGACCGTCCGGGGGTCGAGGTCGAACCCCGCCGGATGTGGCCCTCGGGCATGCCCGCGGTCGGCGTCGACCTCAAGGGCCGTATCCCCGTGGGCCAGCAGGCGGCCACAGGGCGCGCGCTGGGAAGGCTGTCGGACATCGGCTGGGGCAACCGCCTGCGCCCGCTCCTGTCGGAGCACGCCGCAGACGGGCCGGTTCCGGACGACGTGCTGGCGGCCGTGGTGACGGTGGTGGCCGACTGGGCCCGTTCACCGGGCGGCTGGGCCGGCGGCTCGGACGGCGCGATGGCCCGCCCCGTCGGGATCGTCGCCATGCCCTCGCGCTCCCGCCCGCAGCTGGTGGCCTCGCTCGCCGAGGGCCTGGCCCGGGTCGGCCGGCTCCCGCTGCTGGGCAGCCTCGCCTACACCCCGCAGGCCGGCGAGCACGGCGCACACCGCAGCAACTCCGCCCAGCGGCTGCGCGCCCTGGCCGCCTCGTTCACGGTCCCCGATGAGCTCGCCGCGGCCCTGGCCGCCACCCCGGGACCGGTCCTGCTCGTCGACGACTACGCCGAATCCGGCTGGACCCTGGCCGTGGGCGCCCGCCTCCTGCGCCAGAGCGGAGCCGCCCAGGTGCTGCCCCTGACCCTTGCCCTGGCGGGCTGAAGGCACCTCGCCGGCCCCGGCGGCCGACCAGGTGCGCAGCCTATTGACACAGCGCCGCATCGGTGTACCTCGGACTGGCCGCGCTGCTCGACAACGCCGACGATCTGACCGGCCAGGCCATCGGCCTGCTCAGCTACGGGTCCGGCAGCGTCGCCGAGTTCTTCGCCGGCGTCCCCGTCCCGGGTTACCGGTCGCGGCTGCGGTCCGAGCAGCACCGCGAGGTGATCGCCCGGCGCCAGGAGATCGACTACGCCGACTACCGGGAACGCCACGAGCAGGCCTTTCCGGTCGACGGCGGAGATTATCCGGCGCCGAGGGAAACCGCCGGCCCGTACCGGCTGGCCGGGCTGTTCGGGCACAAGCGGGTCTACGAGCCGCGGTAGCGGGTCTATGAGCCGCGGTAGCGGGTCTATGAGCCGCGGTAGTAGGTCGCCGGCGGCATGCTGCTGCCGCGGAGTTATCCACAGGGGTTTCCGGATCCGACCGGACACGGGACCTTCGGGACATGACGAACCACCACGAAGCAGCACGCACCCCGTCCGACCCCTCGTCCACCGGCCCGTCCGGAGGCGTCGACGCCTCCCGGATCACCCTGCGCAGTCCGGCCGAACTGGCCGACGCACTGCCCTACATGCTCGGCTTCCACCCGAGCGACTCCCTCGTCATGGTCGCCGTCCACGGGGAGGCCGGCCGCTTCGGCGGCCGGCTCCGGGTGGGCATCCCCACCGCTCCCGAGGAATGGGAGGACACCGCCCGGCAGGTCGCCGACTGCTTGATCCGCGGCAGTGTGCGGCGCGGCGCCAAGCCCGACGGCATCATCGTCTTCCTCTGCCAGGACCCGCACCGAGGCGACAGCGCGCAGCGGGTGATGACCAAGCTGCGCCCGTTCGCCCAGCGGATCCGGCTGGCCTGCGGGGCCCTCGACGTCCCCGTACTGGAGGCCCTGTGCCTCTCCGCCGGGCGGTACTGGTCCTACTGCTGTCCGGATGAGCGCTGCTGCCCCGCCGAGGGCAGTGCGCTGGCCGCGCCCGGCACCTCGGTGATGGCCGCCGCGGCCACGTTCGCCGGACTCCAGGTACGCGGCTCCCTCCAGGAGATCGAGCACAGGCTGACACCGCTGCGCGGGACGGTGGCCGGCGAGATGGAGGGGGCCCTGGACCGGGCGGCCGTCGCGCTGGTGCCGAAGATCCTCGACGGGGCCACCCGGGAGGAGGTGGGCGCCGAGACGGTTCTCCTCGCCCGCGCGCTGATCCAGCGCATGATCCTCGCCCCGCCCGCCGAAGGCGGCCCCGGAGCCGATGCCCGGGACGACGCGCTACTGGGCCACGACGAGGCCGCCTCGTTGATCCTCGGGCTCCAGGACCGCGAGATCCGCGACATCGCCGCCGAGTGGATGGAGGGCGAGGAGGCGGCCCCCGCCCTACGGCTGTGGCGGGCCCTGGCCCGGCGCTGTGTCGGGGCCTACGGCGAGCACGCGGCGGCCCCCCTCACCCTGGCGGGCTGGGTCTCCTGGTCCACCGGGGACGAGCCGACGGCCAGGATCGCCCTGGGGCTGGCACTCCGGGCGGACGACGGGTACCGCTTCGCGCAGTTGCTCCACCACGCCTGCAACGAGGGGATCGACCCGGAGGGCCTGCGGGAGTGCCTGCGGGAGGAGCGGCGGCGCCGGGAGCCGCGCCGGGGGCGCCTGCCCGCAGGACCCCGGCGGGCGGGCTCCGTCACCAGGCCGCCCGGCCGCCCGGGCCGCACGAGCGGCCGCCGCGAGTCCGGCAGCACCGCGGGGAGCGAGCAGTGATGCGCGGCCGGGGCGAGGACCGCGGGTCCGTGCTCAGGGGGTGGCTGCGGGAAGGGGTGCGAGCGGTCCTGCGGCGACGGCCCGCGCGAAGGCCGACGCTCCGCCGGGCGCAGTCCCCACCGGGGCCCGTGACCCGGGCGGGGGCGGGGGCGTTGCGCTGGGGGGTGGTGGGGATCCGGCCGCGCCGCCGCCCAGCCGATCCACCCGGAGCGCAGACAAGGCGACCCATGGCTCACCCCGTACCCCCAGCCCGCGTAGCTCCCGCCCGCCCGGCCCCCTCGCGCGGGGCCGACCTGCCGCCCGTGCACGGTGCCGTCATCTGCGTCGCCGCTCCGTGCCTGGTCGTCTCGCCCGAGCACGGCCAGCTCACCGGGCGGGGGGCCGACGGGATCTACCGCGCCGGGCTCCGGCTGCTGTCCCGCTGCGTGCTGCGCGTCGGCGGCCGGGACCCGGTCGCGGTCCAGGGCCGCAGTCTCGGCGCCGACCGGGCCTCCTTCACCGCGACCGTCCGCACCGGAGCGGAGCCCGGGCCCGACCCCGACGTCGGAGTGGAGCGGGTCCGGCACGCCGACGGCACCGAGCGGATCACCCTGCGCAGCTTCACCGGCCGGTCCCTGAGGATCCCGGTGGAGCTCTCGCTCGGCACCGACCTGGCGGAGCTGGCCGAGGTGGCCGCCGGCCGGGCCGGTCCGGAGCTGCCCGCCGCGGTGCACGCCGCCGGACTGCGCTGGACCAAAGGCGGGGCCCAGGCCGTCACCGCGGCCGAGCCGCCTCCGGACGACGCGCTGGCCTCCGCCGGGCTGCTGCGCTGGCAGCTCGAACTGCGCCCCGGCGAATCCCGCACCATCGAGCTGCGGACCACCCGCGACCGAGGGGCCCGGGCCCCCGCCGGCCAGGTGGCCAACCCGCTGTCCGACGACGCCCGCGCGGAGGGAGACGACCCGCGGGCCGAGGCGTGGCTGCGCACGAGCGTGCAGGACCTGGGCGCGCTGCTGCTCAGGGACCCGAAGGAACCGGCCGACAGCTACGCGGCGGCCGGAGTGCCGTGGCGGCTCGGACTGGCCCCGGCGGAATCCCTGTGGGCCGCCCGCATGGCGCTCCCGCTCGGCACCGGACTGGCCGCCGCGACCCTGCGCATCCTGGCCCGGACCCAGACCGGCGGGCGGGGCGGCGACGCGGGGAAGATCCCGGGGCCGTTCCGCGGGGCCGGGCCGCAGCTGCCCCCGGGATGCACCGGGACCGAGGCGACGCTCGCCTTCCCCGCGGTGCTCGCCGAAGCCCGGCGCTGGGGGATGCCCGAGGGGGAGGTGGCCCGGCTGCTCCCGGCCGCCGAGCGGTGCCTGGAGTGGATCCGGGGCGCCTTCGGGGAGGACGGCTTCCTGGCCGATCCCGATCCGGGACCGCGGCGCTGTGAAACCCAGGCCCACGCCCATCGCGCCGCGCTCCTCGGGGCCGACCTGCTCGCCGGGTGCGGGCGGCCCGGAGCCGAGGAGTGGCGGGACCGGGCCGCCGAGCTGCGGGAGCGGTTCGCAGCCCGCTTCTGGGTCGACGGCCCGGACGGCGGCCGGCCCGCGGCGGCCCTGCATCCCGACGGGCGGCCGCTGCCCCGGCTGACGGGGGCCGCCGCCCACTTGCTGGACACCGGGCTGCTCGGCGGCGGCCGGCTCGCGCGCGGACTCCTCGACCGGGTCCGTACCGAGCAGGTGGCCCGGCTGCTGGGAGCCCCCGCCATGGATTCCGGTTGGGGGCTGCGGAGCATGGCGGTCCGCGAGCCGGGGCACAACCCGTTCGGGTACCGCTCGGGCGCGGTACGGCCGTACGAGAGCGCGGTCGCCGTGGCAGGCCTGGCCCAGGCGGGCTTCGAGAAGGAGGCCACCGGGCTGCTCCGGGGCATGCTGGACGCGGCGGAGGGCTTCGGTTACCGCCTCCCGGAGATGTACGCGGCCGAGCAGCGCACCGCCGGCAGTGCTCCGCTTCCGCATCCGGCGGCCTGCCGGCCTGCGGCGGTCGCGGCGGCCGCGGGGGTCCACGTACTGACCGCCCTGGCCGGGATCCGCCCGGACGCCCCCGCCGGCACGGTCGCCCTCGTACCGCTCCCCGGCGCTCCGCTCGGTGAGCTCCGCCTCTCGGGGCTGCGGGTTTCGGGGGAGCCCTTCGCCGTCCGGATCAGCCGGCTGGGCCTGGGCATGGTGGAGGAGGCAGCCGATGCGCTGCAACTGGGCGGGTAGGCGGCGCCCCGCCGACCGGGCCGGATCGGGCCGCGGCTTCCGGTTCCGTGTTCCGAAGATCTCCAAAGCTCTGTTTATCGTCAGGCAGACGACTATGATCGCGGCATGTCGCCCTACGACCCGTCGGCCTTTCCGCCCTTCGCCGTCACCGTCGACCTGGTCGTGCTCACCGTGCGGCGCCACGCGCTCTGCGCGTTGGTCATCCGGCGGGGTGAGCAGCCGTTCCAGGGGAGCTGGGCGCTGCCCGGCGGCTTCGTGCGCGGGGACGAGGACCTGTCGGCGGCCGCGGCCCGCGAGCTGTCCGAGGAGACCGGCCTCTGCGCCCACGACCCGGCCGCTCCGGACGTGGGCAACGGGGCACACCTCGAACAGCTGGCGACCTACGGTGATCCGAAGCGGGATCCGCGCATGCGCGTGGTCAGCGTGGCGCATCTGGTGCTGGCTCCGGATCTGCCCGCCCCCCGGGCCGGCGGCGATGCCAACAGCGCGCGCTGGGCCCCCGTCGACGAGCTCCTCTCCACGGACGGCCAGACCGGTGCCGGACTGGCCTTCGATCACGAGCAGATCCTCGCCGACGGCGTCGAGCGGGCCCGCTCGAAGATCGAGTACTCCTCGCTGGCCACCGCCTTCTGCCCTCCCGAGTTCACCGTCGGCGAGCTGCGCCGGGTCTACGAAGCGGTCTGGGGCGTCGCCCTCGACCCCCGCAACTTCCACCGCAAGGTCACCGGCACCCCCGGGTTCCTGGTGCCCGCAGGGGGGACGACGACGCGTCAGGGCGGCCGTCCCGCCCAGCTGTTCCGGGCCGGCGGGGCGACCCTGCTCAACCCGCCGATGCTGCGCCCCGAGGTCTGATCTCCGGGCGCCCCGCACCGACCCGGGGGCGCCGCCAGGGGCGGCGTTCCGGCGGGTAGCCGGGCTCGCACCCCCGTGGACGAAGGCCTCGGCGCCGACACGGGCGCGATGCGCGACCACTTACGCCTTAAATCGGACATATCGCGTTATCTTGTTGGCGGAACTCACCCTGCCGCAGAGCGGTCTCACCCCCCGCGAGAGAAGCGATGCTCCAGGCCATCGGACTCACCAGCACCCCCCGCCGAAACCTCCCGCCCCTCGTGGACGACCTCACCTTCGAGGCCCGCCCCGGGAGCGTGACCGCACTGCTCGGCGAGCCCGGCTCGGGCAAGACCACCGCGCTGCGGCTCATGCTCGAACTCGAACCGGGACGCGGAGTCACGTACTTCCGCGGGCGCCCCCTGCACCGGATCCCGCATCCGGGCCGCGAGGTCGGCGTGCTCCTCGGCGACCTCCCGGGCAACCCCTCGCGCACCGTGCGCGGCCAGTTGCGGATGCTGTGCGCCGCCGCCGGCGTGCCGGCCGCGCGGGCCGACGCCATGCTGGAGGTCGTCGGCGTCGCGGGACTGCGCGACCAGCGGCTCGGGTCGCTCTCGCTCGGCATGGAGCGCAGGGTCGCGCTGGCCGCGGCCCTGCTCGCCGACCCCTGCACGCTCCTCCTCGACGAACCCGCCGCCGGGCTCTCGCCCCGTGAGCGGAGCTGGCTGCACGGGCTGCTGCGCGGCCACGCCTCCCTCGGCGGCGCGGTGCTCTTCACCACCGACGACGCGAAGGAGGCCGCCCGCAGCGCGGACCGGGTCGTGAGCATCGAGGCGGGCCGGCTCGTCGCCGACCAGGACGCCGCGGAGTTCGCCCGGACCCGGCTGCGGCCGCGGGTCGCCGTGCGCACCCCGCACGCCGCCCGGCTGGCCGACGTACTGGGCCGGGAAGCGCGGGCCGCCCAGCGCACGGTGGAGATCGTGGAGGAGAGCGGCAGCCGGCTGTCGGTCTACGGCAGCAACTGCGCCGAGGTCGGCGAGGCCGCCTTCCGGCACGGCGTACTCGTCCACCAACTCGCCGACGAGACCGGAGACGCGGGAGCGCCGCCGTCGCTGCCGCGCGCCCGGGACCGCGTCGGATCCGGGGCCGCCCGGGCCGCTGCAGCCGACGGAACCCCCGCCGCCGACGGAACCCCGGCAACCTCGGGCGCGGGCGGCGCAGACCGGACCCGCCCCGCCCGCGCCGCCCGCCCGGGGCGGCCCGCCTCGGCCGTGCGCCGGCTCGGAGGCCCGGTGCGGCCCCTGCGCTACGAGCTGCACCGGATCTTCGGCACCGCCACCCCCGTACTCACCGCCGCCTTCGTCGTCGCCGTCTCCGTCGTCACGGCGCTGGTGCTGGCCCGGGCCGGCCACACCCCGCAGAACAAGTTGCTCGCCGCCTGGCCGGAGTTGCTCCCGCTGCCGCCCGCGGCGCTCGGGGCCGGACTGCTCGGAGCCCTGGCCTTCGGGGAGGAGTACCGCTACCCCGCGCTCGCCGCCGACCGCGGCACCGTCCCGCGCCGACTCGGGCTGCTCACGGCAAAGCTCGGCGTCAGCGCCGTCCTCGCGCTCCTGCTCGGCGCCCTCGCCGTGACCGCCGACGCCGCGGCCCTGACGCTGGTGTTCGGCGGCGGGCCGCTCCGTACGCCCGCGGAGTGGATCTCCCCGGCCGCGAGTTGGGCGGGCCTGCTCATCGGCTGCGCCTGGTCCGGAGTCCTGGCCTCCGGCGTCTTCCGGTCCGCCTCCGCGGGCCTGGCCGCGGTGCTCGCCGTACCGGTGATGGTCGTACCGCTGGTGCGCAAGGCCCTGGACGGCCCGTCCGCGTACCCGGTCACCGGACTCGCCGAGCGGCTGCGCGGCCTGGCCTGGGCGCAATGGCCGCCGGAGGCGGACCGGGTGGTCCTCGGGGCGATCCGGGTGATGGCCCAACCGGTCGGCACCGCCCTGGTGTTGTCGCTGATGGTCCTGTTGTGCGCCTATGGGTTCACAGGACTGCGCGGCCGCGTCCGTTTGTGAGGGATCGTTGGTGATCGTTCCGATGCCGGTCCGGACCCAACGGGACCGTTGTGGTCCACATCAGGCCCGGCGGACCGCAACTCCCCGCAAAAGGCCCGGTTCTTTACGATAAGTCGTCAATTGCGTAGGTGGCACCGATCACCCTTTCGTGTGCTTTTCACCAAAGACCTCAAGGGTCGCCGGAACACGGCCGACAAAGGATTCGTGAGTACCCTTGCGCACACCATGATGACCGCCGCCCGCCATGCCGATTCCGGCCTCGCCGGCGCGGGCGAACTCGACCGCTACCCCTACCCGGAGGCCTCGGGGGCCGACCGGGTGGGAGTGCCCCACTGGGACGGATCCGACGTCGAGTTGAGCCGGGTCGGCCGCCGCGCCGCGGGCAGCCGCGGCCGCGGACTGCACGGCCAACTCGTCCAGCAGCTCGGCCAGATGATCGTCTCCGGCGACCTCGGCGCGGACCGCCCGCTGGTCCCCGAGGAGATCGGACAGCGTTTCGAGGTCTCCCGTACCGTCGTCCGCGAATCGCTGCGGGTCCTCGAGGCCAAGGGCCTCGTCAGCGCCCGCCCCAACGTCGGCACCCGGGTCCGCCCGGTCGCCGACTGGAACCTGCTCGACCCCGACATCATCGAGTGGCGAGCCTTCGGCCCGCAGCGCGACGACCAGCGCCGCGAGCTGGGCGAGCTCCGCTGGACCATCGAGCCGCTCGCCGCCCGCCTCGCCGCCGGCCACGGCCGCCCGGAGATCCAGCAGCGCCTCGCCGACATGGTCGAGATCATGGGGCACGCCCTCGGCCAGGGCGATTCGATCACCTTCGCGCGTGCGGACAACGAGTTCCACGCCCTGCTCATCCAGGTCGCGGCCAACCGCATGCTGGAGCACCTCTCGGGGATCGTCTCCGCCGCCCTGCAGGTGTCCGGCAGTCCCATCACCTCCTGCGACCGCCCCAGCGAGACCTGCGTCGCGCACCACGCGCGCATGGTCGAGGCCCTCGCCGCCGGCGACGCGATCGGCGCGGAGAACGCCATGCGCCAGCTCTTGACGGTGCATCCGGAGGTCGAGCGCGTGGTTCCCGCCCCGCGCGAGCACTGACGGGCCCGAGCGCGCGGGGGGCGGCGCGTCGACGTGCCGCCGGTCCCGGGCGGCGCCCCGGGACGGAGTCCGGGGAGGGTCCGGCGGCGGAGTCCGGCTCCCCGCCCGGGCGCTGAGCGCCCCGGTCGGTTCCCGGCTCCGGTCCTCAGCCGCCGGGACGCCGCTTCCGGGGATCCGTCCGGCCCGCGAAACGGGGCGCGTTCGGACACACCGGACGTGCACAAATAACGGTATGACCGGCATGGCATCAAACGGGGTGTGACTCGGGCCACGAAGATTGGGCGTAACGCTCCGCGAGGTCACGCGATGACCTAAGAGGTGATGGCCGACGGAGGGAAGACAGCAGCCCTTGGGGGTGCTGTGCAGCTCCCCGGCCCCTGCCCGCGCCCCCGGCCCATCCCCAGTCGGTGGTCGTCGGCTCCGGTCCAGCACCACCAGGCCGGGGTCGGAAGCCGTTTCCATCGTTCCGAGAGGTTGTTCGTGTCGGCCAGCACATCCCGTACGCTCCCGCCGGAGATCGCCGATTCCGAGTCTGTGATGGCGCTCATCGAGCGGGGCAAGGCCGAGGGGCAGATCGCCGGCGATGACGTGCGTCGGGCCTTCGAGGCTGACCAGATTCCTGCGACCCAGTGGAAGAATGTTCTGCGCAGCCTCAACCAGATCCTCGAGGAAGAGGGTGTGACGCTGATGGTCAGTGCCGCGGAGTCGCCCAAGCGCACCACCCGCAAGAGCGTCGCAGCGAAGAGCCCCGTCAAGCGGACGGCCACCGAGCCCGTCGCCAAGAAGGCGGCGGCCAAGACGGCGGCCGCACCCGCCGCCGGCGTACCGGACGCGGTGGCCGAGGCGGCGGAACCGGGGCCGGTCGACGTCGACGCCCTCGCGGAGGGGACCGCGACCGAGCCCGCCGCCAAGAAGACAGCGGCGAAGAAGACGGCGGCGAAGAAGGCCGCGCCCGCCAAGAAGGCCGCGGCCAAGAAGACGGCGGCGAAGAAGACCGCCGCCAAGAAGGACTCCGACGACTCGGGCGACGAAGAGACCTCCGAAGAGGGTCCCGGGGCCGCCAAGGCCGAGTCCGAGGACGAGGAGGAGGGCGCCGAGAGCAAGGGCTTCGTCATCTCGGACGACGAGGACGACGCCCCGGCCCAGCAGGTCGCCGTGGCCGGCGCCACCGCCGACCCCGTCAAGGACTACCTCAAGCAGATCGGCAAGGTTCCCCTCCTCAACGCCGAGCAGGAGGTCGAGCTGGCCAAGCGCATCGAGGCCGGACTCTTCGGCGAGGACAAGCTCGCCAACTCCGACAAGCTGGCGCCGAAGCTCAAGCGCGAGCTGGAGATCATCGCCGAGGACGGCCGCCGGGCCAAGAACCACCTGCTGGAGGCCAACCTCCGCCTCGTGGTCTCCCTCGCCAAGCGCTACACCGGCCGCGGCATGCTCTTCCTGGACCTGATCCAGGAGGGCAACCTGGGTCTGATCCGCGCCGTGGAGAAGTTCGACTACACCAAGGGCTACAAGTTCTCCACGTACGCCACCTGGTGGATCCGGCAGGCGATCACCCGCGCCATGGCCGACCAGGCCCGCACCATCCGCATCCCGGTGCACATGGTCGAGGTCATCAACAAGCTGGCCCGCGTCCAGCGCCAGATGCTCCAGGACCTGGGCCGCGAGCCCACCCCGGAGGAGCTGGCCAAGGAACTCGACATGACCCCCGAGAAGGTCATCGAGGTCCAGAAGTACGGCCGGGAGCCGATCTCCCTGCACACCCCGCTCGGCGAGGACGGCGACAGCGAGTTCGGCGACCTCATCGAGGACTCCGAAGCGGTCGTACCGGCCGATGCCGTGAGCTTCACGCTCCTGCAGGAGCAGCTGCACTCGGTCCTCGACACGCTGAGCGAGCGCGAGGCGGGCGTGGTCTCCATGCGCTTCGGCCTCACGGACGGCCAGCCGAAGACGCTCGACGAGATCGGCAAGGTCTACGGGGTCACCCGTGAGCGCATCCGCCAGATCGAGTCGAAGACCATGTCGAAGCTCCGTCACCCGTCCCGGTCCCAGGTGCTGCGCGACTACCTGGACTGAACCGGCCCGGTCCGGTCCGGAAGGGTGCGGCGAGGGGTTCGCCGCAGGTCGTCGCCGGTGGCCGCGCGGGTGCGCGCGGCCACCGGGCGTCCCACTCTGAGTGGAGTCATGCACACTCGGAGTCAGGAGGCCTCATGCGTCGTCCCTTTGCCCGTGTCCTGGCGGGAGCGCTGACCCTGGCGGCGGGAGCGGCGGCGGCGCCGCTCTGCCAGGCGCCGCGAGCGGCCGCGGACAGCGTGGTGATCGGCGGAAGGCCGGTGAAGGTGGCCGACGCCCCGTGGGTCGTGGCCCTCGCGAGCCGTGACCGGTTCGGGGGTACGCGCGGCGGCCAGTTCTGCGGGGGCGTCCTCGTCGCCCCGAACAAGGTCGTGACCGCGGCCCACTGCCTGGGGCGCCAGGTGCTGGGAGGCCCGGTCGACTCCGTCCGCGACTTCCGGGTGATCACCGGGCGTACGGAGCTGCGTGCGAGCGAGGGCAGGGAGATCGCGGTGCGTTCCGCCCGGGTGAACCCGGCCTACGACCCGGGCAGCAACGCCGGCGACCTGGCCGTCCTGGAGCTGGCCGAAGCGGTGGCCGCGCAGAGCGTGCTGCCGATGGCCGACCCGGGGCACCCGGCGTACGGGGCCGGCACCGAGGCCGCCGTATACGGCTGGGGCGACACCAGCGGCTTCGGCGACTACGCCTACGCGCTGCGGGCCGCCGGGGTGACGGTGCTGGCGGACGAGGTGTGCGGGCGGGCCTACCCGGGAGACGCCGACGGTCAGTACCGGTCCGACTCCATGGTGTGCGCGGGGGACCGCGCGGGCGGCAAGGACGCCTGCCAGGGGGACAGCGGCGGCCCCCTGGTGGCCCAGGGGCGGCTCATCGGACTGGTGTCCTGGGGGCGCGGCTGCGGGCGCGCGGACAGCCCGGGGGTGTACACGCGGATCGCCCCGCTGATCGGCTTCGTCGCCGAGTCCGCCAGTGGCCCTGAGGCGGCCCGGGGGGTTCCGGCCCGCCCTGATGCCCGCGGAGTCCTGGGGATGGACGTACGCCCCGCTCAGGGGCCCGGGAGGGGCGTCGCCGCAGGGGACCGGGCCGCGCCGAAGCGCTGAACCCCGTCCGGCTGCAGCTGTCCGCCTGCGTCTGTCCGGACATGAGGACGGGCGGTGCCTCTGGGTCGCAGAGGTACCGCCCGTCGACCGGCTTCGCCGGTCCTGGCTCGTCGGATGCGAGGTATAGGCCTTGTGTCAGCGGTCCTCGGGGTCGGCGGCACTGGCCGCCGGAGCGGACGTAAGCCGCTCGGTCTCATCCTGTATTTCCGCGGCGATCTTCTTGAGTTCCGGCTCGAACTTGCGCCCGTGGTGGGCACAGAAGAGCAGTTCACCGCCGCTCAGCAGGACGACGCGCAGATATGCCTGGGCGCCGCAACGGTCGCATCGGTCAGCGGCCGTCAGCGGGGTCGCGGGTGTCAGAACAGTAGTCACGTCGCCTCTTCTCTAGCTCGACGAGCTGTCGTACCAGGGTCAACATCCAACCAGGCCGAAAACGTTCCCGCTCGCGGCTTTTCCTCGAAACTTCCTTCCGAAGCTGGCCGGCCGTTGCCGGTTGGCGGCGAAGGAGCCGTATTGCGTTGCTTTACGGTTTCGCGTTGTCAGGTCGTTCGCTTGTCGCAGTTCTGCCCTCTCCGGCTGAGTGCCGGTTGTTGATGAGGACGTGCCCGAACACTAAATGGTTCATGCGTGGAAGGGAACGTGATGTTTGCTTCACCCCCACGAGGGATCGAACATGCGTGCGGATCTGCACTAGGCTGGTGAAGGGGCTGGGATGGCGTTGCATCGGCTCTACCAGGCCTCGGTACCCTTCCAACGGCAACCGAGCCACCACTGCGCCCGACCGGGCCAGAAAAGAAATTCAGCGAGGAGCGAACTGCGTGACCGCCGACACGTCCGTGCCTTCCAGCGCACTGCTGACCGGAGCAGACCGGGACGGCTCCAACTACACCGCGCGGCACCTGCTCGTCCTCGAGGGCCTCGAGGCCGTCCGCAAGCGCCCCGGCATGTATATCGGCTCCACCGACAGCCGGGGCCTCATGCACTGCCTCTGGGAGATCATCGACAATTCCGTCGATGAGGCCCTGGGCGGGTACTGCGACCACATCGAGGTGATCCTCCACGAGGACTCCTCCGTCGAGGTCCGCGACAACGGCCGCGGCATCCCCGTGGACATCGAGCCCAAGACCGGCCTGTCCGGCGTCGAGGTCGTCATGACCAAGCTGCACGCCGGCGGCAAGTTCGGCGGCGGGTCGTACGCGGCCTCCGGCGGCCTGCACGGCGTCGGCGCCTCCGTGGTCAACGCCCTCTCGGCGCGTCTGGACGTAGAGGTCGACCGGGGCAGTGCGACGCAGGCCATCAGCTTCCGTCGCGGCGTCCCCGGCATGTTCACCGAGCAGGGCCCCGAGAGCCCCTTCGACCCCGCCAACGGTCTGCGCAAGGGCAAGCGGATCGCCAAGGGCAAGACGGGCACCCGGATCCGCTACTGGGCCGACCGGCAGATCTTCCTCAAGGACGCCAAGCTCACGCTGGACACGCTCTACCAGCGCGCCCGCCAGACGGCCTTCCTCGTGCCCGGCCTGACCATCGTGGTCCGCGACGAGCGGGCCCTGGAAGGGGCCGGCAAGACCGAGGAGACCTTCCGCTTCGACGGGGGTATCAGCGAGTTCTGCGAGTACCTCGCCCAGGACAAGGCGGCCTGCGACGTCCTGCGCCTGACCGGCACCGGCACGTTCAAGGAGACCGTCCCGGTCCTCGACGACCGCGGCCACATGACCCCCACCGAGGTCACCCGCGAGCTCGACGTGGACATCGCCCTGCGCTGGGGCACGGGGTACGAGACGAACGTGAAGTCGTTCGTGAACATCATCGCCACCCCCAAGGGCGGCACCCACATCTCCGGCTTCGAGCGCTCGGTCACCAAGACCGTGAACGAGGTGCTGCGCTCCGCGAAGCTGCTGCGCGTGGCCGAGGACGACGTGGTCAAGGACGACGCGATGGAGGGCATGACGGCGGTCGTCACCGTCCGCCTCGCCGAGCCGCAGTTCGAGGGCCAGACCAAGGAGGTGCTCGGCACCTCGGCGGCCACCCGGATCGTCGCGGCCGTCGTCGCCAAGGAGCTCAAGGCGTTCCTGACCTCCACCAAGCGGGACGACAAGCAGCAGGCCCGCTCCGTGATGGAGAAGATCGTCGCGGCCGCGCGGACCCGCATCGCGGCCCGCCAGCACAAGGAGGCGCAGCGCCGCAAGACCGCGCTGGAGTCCTCCTCGCTGCCCGCCAAGCTGGCCGACTGCCGCAGCGACGACGTGGAGCGCAGCGAGCTCTTCATCGTCGAGGGGGACTCGGCGCTCGGTACGGCCAAGCTCGCCCGGAACTCCGAGTTCCAGGCCCTGCTTCCCATCCGGGGCAAGATCCTCAACGTCCAGAAGTCCTCGGTCTCGGACATGCTCAAGAACGCCGAGTGCGGGGCGATCATCCAGGTCATAGGAGCCGGCTCGGGCCGGACCTTCGACATCGACGCCGCCCGCTACGGGAAGATCGTCCTGCTCGTGGACGCCGATGTGGACGGCGCGCACATCCGCTGCCTGCTGCTCACGCTCTTCCAGCGGTACATGCGCCCGATGGTCGAGGCGGGCCGGGTCTTCGCCGCCGTGCCGCCGCTGCACCGGATCGAGCTGGTCCAGCCGAAGAAGGGCCAGGACAAGTACGTCTACACGTACTCGGACAACGAGCTGCGCCAGACCCTGCTGGAGTACCAGCGCAAGAACGTCCGGTACAAGGACTCGATCCAGCGCTACAAGGGCCTCGGTGAGATGGACGCCGACCAGCTCGCGGAGACCACCATGGATCCCCGCTTCCGCACCCTGCGCCGGATCAACATCGGCGACCTGGATTCGGCCGAGTCGGTCTTCGACCTGCTCATGGGCAACGAGGTGGCTCCGCGCAAGGAGTTCATCACCAGCTCCGCCGCCACCCTGGACCGCTCGCGGATCGACGCCTGAGCGGACCCGCCGCCACCGGGGGACCCCGGTGGCACTTCCGTGGCCCTGGCACACCGGTGCTCTTCGCTCCATCACCTGATGGAGTGAAGAGCACCGGGACACCAGTCCGGAAACAGTCCCTCCCGCACATCCTTGTGGGCACGCGGCCACTGCGGCGGCGGACAAGGAGAGTTCGGTGGACAAGCACGAAGGTCGTGATGCCGGAACGATCCGGCTGGACGACCCCTGGTACGACGCGCTGGCCGTCGGTTGGGGCGAGGGCGACGGTGCCGGCGCGGGCGAGGGTGCCGACGGAGCGGCGGGCGGCACAGCGGAAACGTCACCGCCGAGCTCCTCCCCAGGTGGCGCGCCCGCGCGCGCGGCGTCCGACATCTACCTCGAAGTGCAGCGCAGCGCCGCCTTCCAGGAGGTGCGGGGCCGCTACCGGAGGTTCGTCGTCCCCGCGACCGCCGGCTTCTTCCTCTGGTACGTCGCCTACGTGATCGCCGCCACCACGGCACCCGGCATGATGGCCCGGCCGGTGTTCGGGTCCGTCAACGTGGCCCTGCTCGCGGGTCTCGGCCAGTTCCTCAGCACCTTCCTCCTGACCTGGGCCTACGCCCGGCACGCCCGGCTGCGGCGCGACCGCGCGGCGCTGGACCTGCGCTGGACGGTCTTCGAGCAGGAGCAGGTCCGCCGGGCGGACGCCGGGGAGCGCACCCGGGCGCGGGGGGCGGGCCGGTGACCACCGAGCACCAGACCCTGGCGCTGCTCCTGTTCAGCGTCTTCATCGCCGTCACCCTGGGCATCACCACCTGGGTGAGCCGCAACCGGCACGGTTCGGCAGAGGAGTTCTACGCGGGCGGGCGGCTGTTCTCCCCGATGGAGAACGGTTTCGCCATCGCCGGCGACTACATGTCCGCCGCCTCCTTCCTCGGCATCTCCGGCCTCATCGCCCTCTTCGGCTACGACGGCCTGCTGTACTCGGTGGGCTTCCTCGTCGCCTGGCTGGTCGTCCTCTTCCTCGTCGCCGAACTCGTCCGCAACTGCGGCCGGTTCACCCTCGCCGACGTGGTCGCCGCGCGGATGAGCGAGCGGCCGGTGCGGATCGCCGCCGGGACCTCGTCAGTGGTCGTCTCCGTGCTGTACCTCGTCGCGCAGATGGTCGGCGCCGGCAGTCTGGTGGGCCTGCTGCTCGCCGATTCGGGCCGGACCGCACGGACGTTGACCGTCATCGGGGTCGGTGCGCTCATGGTGATCTACGTGTCCTTCGGCGGCATGAGGGCCACCACCTGGATCCAGATCGTCAAGGCCGTGCTGCTGATGGGCGGGGCGATCACCCTGACGGTGCTCGTGCTGCTGCGCTTCCACGGGAACTTCGACCAACTGCTCAGCAGCGCCGCCGAACGCAGCGGGCACGGCGACCGGTTCCTGGGCCCCGGGCTCAAGTACGGCGGCGACTGGACGTCCCGCTTCGACTTCATGAGCCTCGGCCTCGCCCTGGTCCTCGGGACGGCCGGGCTGCCGCACATCCTGTCGCGCTTCTACACCGTGCCCACGGCGCGGGCGGCCCGCCGGTCGGTGGTGTGGGCGATCGGGCTGATCGGAGGCTTCTACCTGATGACCATCGTGCTGGGCTTCGGCGCGGCGGCCCTGCTCGGGCCGGAGGAGGTCAGGGCCTCCAACGCCTCGGGGAACACGGCGGTTCCGCTGCTCGCGGCCTTCCTGGGCGGCGGGGCCGACTCGACGGGCGGCGCGGTGCTGTTCGCCTTCGTGGCGGCCATCGCCTTCGCGACCATCCTCGCGGTGGTCGCGGGGATCACCCTCGCCTCTTCGGCCTCCGTCGCGCACGACCTGTACGCCTCGCTCAAGCGCCGCCACGCCCGTCAGCGCAGCGAGGTGGCGGTGGCCAGGGTGGCGGCGGTCGGGATCGGGGCGGTGGCGATCGCGCTGGGTCTGCTAGCCCAGGACCTGAACGTGGCCTTCCTGGTGGGTCTGGCCTTCGCGGTGGCGGCCTCGGCGAACCTGCCGGTGCTCCTGTACTCGCTGTTCTGGCGCGGGTTCACCACGCGGGGCGCCGTCTGGTCGGTGTACGGGGGGCTGCTCCCGGCCGTGCTGCTGGTGGCCCTGTCACCGGTGCTCTCCGGCAGCCCCGAATCCCTCTTCCCGGGCGCGGACTTCCAGCTCTTCCCGCTCCAGAACCCGGGCATCGTCTCGATCCCGCTGGGCTTCCTGGCGGGCTGGCTGGGCACCGTGACCTCGGCGGAGGAACCGGACGAGCGGCGGCACGCGGAGACCGAGGTCCGCGCACTGACGGGGGCCGGGGCGGTGTAGGTCCGGCGTGGCGGGAGAGCGGGCCCGGCTGCCCGGCGTCAGCCGGCCGTGGGCGGACGCCAGGCGTAGCGGTGTTCCGGGCGGCCCGTTTCGCCGTACCGGAGGGCGAGGACCACGCGGCCGGCGCGGTCGAGGAGCTTGAGGTAGCGCTGGGCGGTCTGGCGGCTGATGCCCGCGCGGTCGGCGATCTGCTGGGTGGAGAGCGGGCCTTCGGCCGCGCGCAGGATCCCGCGGACCAGGTCGGCGGTGGTGGGGGAGTGCCCCTTGGGGAGGTCGCTCGGGGCGTCGGCGCCGGCCGCGGCGAGGGCGCCGAAGATCCGGTCCACCTCCGCCTGTTCGGCCTCGCCGCCCGTGTCCAGGGTGCGGCGCAGGGCCCCGTAGGCCTCCAGGCGGGTGCGCAGGCCCGCGAAGGTGAAGGGCTTGACCAGGTACTGGAGGGCGCCGAGGCGCATCGCGGCCTGGACGGTGGCCAGGTCGCGGGCGGCCGTCACCATGATCACGTCGGTGCGGTGGCCGCGCTCGCGCAGCCGCCGGACCAGGTCGAGGCCGTTCTCGTCGGGGAGGTAGTGGTCGAGGAGGATCAGGTCCACGGGGCGGGAGTCGAGGAGCACCAGTGCCTCCGCCGCGGAATGGGCCTGGGCCGACACGCGGAAGCCGGGAACCTTGGCCACGTAGGCCGCGTTGATCCGGGCAACACGCGTGTCGTCGTCGACGACCAGTACGTCGAAGTCGCTCATCGCAGGGCCTCCGGGAGCACGACGGAGAATTCCGCCCCGCCGTCCGCCGATTCTCCGGCCCGGACCGTGCCGCCCTGCCGCTCGGCCAGGCGCCGCACCAGGGCGAGGCCGAGCCCGCGTCCGCGGTGGGCTCCCGCCTGGGGCTGTTTGGTCGACCAGCCCTCGGTGAAGATCTCCTCCCGTCGCGCCACCGGGACGCCGGGGCCGCTGTCGCGGACCAGCAGGACCGCCGCGCGGCCGTCCGCCCGGATGTCGACCTCGACCAGCGGCGCGGGCGAGCCGACCGCGGCGTCCAGCGCGTTGTCGACCAGGTTGCCGAGGATGGTGACCAGGCCTCCCGGGTCCACGAGGCGGTCGGGCAGCAGGGCCGAATCGGCCAGCCGCAGCGGGACCCCGCGCTCCGCGGCGACCGTTGCCTTGCCCACCAGCAGGGCGGCGAGCAGTGGGTCGTGCACCTTCTCGGTGACCTGCTCGGCGGTGCTGCGGTGCACGCCGACCACCTCCGTGACGAACTCCACGGCCTCCTCGTACAGGCCCAGTTCCAGCAGGCCGAGGAGGGTGTGGAGCCGGTTGGCGTGCTCGTGGTCCTGGGCGCGCAGGGCGTCGATCAGACCCTTGGTGGAGTCGAGCTCGCGGCCCAGGTGCTCCAGCTCGGTGCGGTCGCGCAGGGTGGCCACGGCTCCGCCGTCCTCGGTGGGCATCCGGTTGGCGACCAGCACCCGGGGGCCCTGGACGGTGAGCAGGTCGCGGCCGGTGACCCGGCCGGTGAGGACGTCGGTGGTTCGGCCCGCGCCGAGTACCTCGTCCAGCGCGCGTCCCGCGACGGCGGCGGCGGCCTCGGGGGCGAGCCCCAGCAGCCGGGCGGCCTCGTCGTTGACCAGCCGGACCCGGCCGGCCCGGTCGAGGGCGATCACGCCTTCGCGGATGGAGTGCAGCATCGCCTCGCGTTCGGCGAGCAGGCCCGCGATGTCGGAGAAGGCCAGGTCGCGGGTCTGCCGGTGGATCCTGCGCGAGAGCAGGTAGGCGGCGAGGGCGCCCGCCGCCAGGGCGCCGCCCGCGTACGCGAGCAGCCCCGGGATGGCGCCGAGCAGGCGGCCCTGGACGCTGTCGTAGGCGATGCCGACCGAGACGGCGCCGACGATCTCGCCGTCGGCGGCGAGCAGGGGGACCTTGCCGCGTGCGGAGCGGCCCAGGGTGCCCTCGTCGATCTCCATGACGTCGCGGCCCGCCAGGGCGTCGCCGGGGTCGGTGGAGACGGGCCGCCCGATGCGGTCGGGGCTGGGGTGCGAGCGGCGGATGCCGGCCAGGTCCAGGACCACCACGTACTCGGCGCCCGTGGCCGAGCGGATCCGCTCCGCGGAGGCCTGCACCGGGCTGTCGGGCGAGGGGGCCGAGCCGAGGAGGCCCGCGGCCAGGGAGGGGTCGGCGGCGGCGCTCTGGGCGATGGCCAGGGCGCGCCTCATGGCCTGGTCGTCGAGCTGCGCGCTCAGCGGGGCCAGGAAGAGGCCGGTGGCCAGGGCGAGGACCCCGGCGGCGATGGCCAGCTGGGTCAGCAGGATCTGGGAGGCGGCCCGTCGGGGGAGCCCGAGGCGCCGAGCCCTCATGTGGAGGAACCGCATCTAGGAACGGTAGGGCGATTCGGGCGTAAGTGGAATGTGAGTCTCTCACGCAAATGGCTTGCGTTATTTGCGCCCAGCTTGCGCAAGCGATGACGGCATGAAAGTGCGGTCGGGGAGGTAGACGACTCGGCAAAGCTCTGCAACTCTCGCACCGCACACTGCAAATTCCTATCTCCCATGGTTCAGAAAGTTCATGTCGAGGGACGAGGACATATGAGAAGGCACAACTGGAGATGGCGGACCCTGGCCGCCTTGATCAGCACGGCCCTGCTGATGCTGGGCTGGCCCGCTCTGACCGCCGTGGCCGCCGGCGGACCGAGCGTCTCGGCGGGCAGGCCCGCCACGGCGAGCAGCACCAACGGCGCCTACGCCGCCGGCAACGTCACCGACGGCAACCAGTCCTCGTACTGGGAGAGCGCCGGCAGCACCCTCCCGCAGTGGGTGCAGACCGACCTCGGAGCCACCACCCGCGTCGACCAGGTGGTGCTCAAGCTCCCCGCCTCCTGGGAGAGCCGCAACCAGACCCTGTCCGTCCAGGGCAGCGCCGACGGCACCAGCTTCAGCACCCTGGTGAGCTCGGCGACGTACACCTTCGGCCAGGGCGCCGGAAACGTGGTCACCATCGGCTTCCCGGCCACCCAGGCCCGGTACGTGCGGATCGACATCACCGCCAACACCGGCTGGCAGGCCGCCCAGCTCTCCGAGCTGGAGGTCCGTGCCCCCGGTGACTCCGGGGCCAACCTGGCCCTCGGCAAGACGCTCACCGCGAGCAGCAGCACCCAGGTCTACGCGCCGGGCAACGCCAACGACGGCAACGCCGCCAGCTACTGGGAGAGCGTCAACAACGCCATGCCCCAGTGGCTCCAGGCCGACCTCGGCTCCTCCGTCCGCGTGGACCGCGTGGTCCTCAAGCTCCCCGAGAACTGGGGCGCCCGTACCCAGACCCTCAAGATCCAGGGCAGCGCCAACGGCACGGACCACACCGACCTGACGGCGTCCAAGGCGTACGAGTTCAACGCCGCCGGCGCCAACACGGTGGCCGTCACCTTCGACGCCACCACCACCCGCTACGTGCGGGTGTGGATATCGGCGAACTCCGTGCAGCCCGGCGGGCAGCTCTCCGAGCTGGAGGTCTACGGCCCGACGACCGGCGACACCCAGGCCCCGACCGCCCCGACGGCGCTCGCCTACACCGAGCCCGCGACCGGCCAGATCAAGCTCACCTGGAACGCCGCCACCGACAACACGGGCGTCACCGGGTACGAGGTCTACGCCAACAACCAGCTGCGCACCAGCGTCGCGGGCAACGCCACCACCTACACCGACACCCAGCCCGCCTCCGCGAGCGTGACCTACTACGTCCGGGCCAAGGACGCGGCGGGCAACCAGTCGGCGAACAGCAACAGCGTCACCCGCGCCGGCGACACCGGCGACACCCAGGCCCCGACAGCCCCGGGCGCCCTGGCCTTCACCGAGCCGGCCTCCGGCCAGATCAAGCTGGCCTGGCAGGCTTCCAGCGACAACGTCGGCGTCACCGGCTACGAGGTCTTCGCCAACAACGTGCTGCTCACCACGGTCGCGGGCAACGCCACCACCCACACCGACACCCAGCCGGCCACCGCCACCGTGAGCTACTTCGTCCGGGCCAAGGACGCCGCGGGCAACCGCTCCGGCGACAGCAACTCCGTGACCCGCAACGGCAGCGGAGGCACGGGCGGCTCCAACCTTGCCGTCGGCAAGCCCATCGTGGGCTCATCCGTGATCCACACCTTCGTCGCGGAGAACGCCAACGACAACAGCACCTCGACCTACTGGGAGGGCGCCGGCGGCGCCTACCCGAGCACCCTGACCGTCAAGCTCGGGTCCAACGCCGACGTCGACCGCCTGGTCCTCAAGCTCAACCCGGACAGCAGCTGGGGCACCCGCACCCAGAACATCCAGGTGCTCGGCCGCGAGCAGAGCGCCTCGGGCGTCACCGGCCTGGTGGCCGCCAAGGACTACGTCTTCAACCCGGCCTCCGGTTCCAACACCGTCACCATCCCGGTGAACGCCCGGGTCGCGGACGTGCAGCTGCGCTTCACCTCCAACACCGGCTCCTCCAACGGCCAGATCGCCGAGTTCCAGGTCATCGGCGTCGCGGCGCCCAACCCGGACCTCCAGGTCACCGCGGTGAGCGCCGCCCCGGCCGCCCCGGTCGAGTCGGACCCCGTCACGCTGTCCGCCACCGTCAAGAACAGCGGCCCGGCCCCGGCGGCGGCGACCTCCGTCTCCTTCCAGCTCGGCGGCTCGAAGATCGCCTCCGCCAACGTTCCCGCGCTGGCCGCCGGAGCCACGGCCACCGTCACGGCCGGCATCGGCCCGCGCGACGCGGGCAGCTACCCGCTGAGCGCGATCGTCGACGAGGCGAACACGGTCATCGAGCAGAACGACACCAACAACAGCCTCACCGGCTCCCCGCTGGTGGTCCGCCCCGTCGACAGCTCGGACCTGGTGGCCTCGTCCGTCGGCTGGTCGCCGAGCGCCCCGTCCGCCGGTCAGGCCGTGGAGTTCTCCGTCACGGTCAAGAACCAGGGCACCGTGGCCGCCGCCGCGGGCACCCACAACGTCACCCTCACCCTGCAGGACGCGGCCGGCGCCACCGTCCGTACCCTCACGGGATCCTTCAGTGGCGCACTCGCCGCCGGTGCCTCCTCGGCCCCGATCGCCCTCGGCGGCTGGACGGCGGCCAACGGCAAGTACACCGTCAAGGTGGTCCTCGCCGACGATGCCAACGAACTGCCGGTCAAGCGCGCCAACAACACCTCCGCCAAGCCCTTCTTCGTCGGCCGCGGGGCGAACATGCCCTACGACACCTACGAGGCCGAGGACGGCGTGGTCGGCGGCGGCGCCAACGTCGTCGGCCCCAACCGAACCGTCGGCGACATCGCCGGCGAGGCCTCGGGCCGCAAGGCGGTGAACCTGGACGCGACGGGCGAGTACGTCGAGTTCACCACCCGGGCGGCGACCAACACCCTGGTCACCCGCTTCTCCATCCCGGACGCCCCGGGCGGCGGCGGCATCGACTCCACCATCAACGTCTACGTCAACGGCGTCCTCAAGAAGGCCCTGCCGCTGACCTCGAAGTACGCCTGGCTCTACGGGGCCGAGGCCGGCCCGGGCAATGCGCCCAGCGCCGGAGCCCCGCGGCACATCTACGACGAGGCCAACATCCTCCTCGGCGAGACCGTCCCGCAGGGCAGCAAGATCCGCCTCCAGAAGGACGCGGCGAACACCACCACCTACGCGATCGACTTCGTGAGCCTGGAACAGGCCACGGTCATCCCGAACCCCGACCCGGCGACCTACACGGTGCCCGCCGGCTTCACCCACCAGGACGTGCAGAACGCCCTGGACAAGGTCCGCATGGACACCACGGGCAAGCTCGTGGGCGTCTACCTGCCGCCGGGCGACTACGCCACGGCGAGCAAGTTCCAGGTGTACGGGAAGGCCGTGCAGGTCGTCGGCGCCGGGCCGTGGTTCACCCGCTTCCACGCCCCGTCCTCGCAGGACAACACCGACAACGGCTGGCGCGCGGAGGGCACCGCGAAGGGCTCGTCCTTCACGGGCTTCGCCTACTTCGGCAACTACACCTCGCGCATCGACGGTCCGGGCAAGGTCTTCGACTTCTCCAACGTGACCGACATGACCATCGACAACATCTGGAACGAACACCAGGTGTGCCTCTACTGGGGCGCCAACACCGACCGGATCACGATCAAGAACTCGCGGATCCGCGACACCTTCGCCGACGGCATCAACATGACCAACGGCAGCACCGACAACCTCGTGACCAATATCGAGGCGCGCTCGACGGGTGACGACAGTTTCGCGCTGTTCTCCGCCATCGACGCGGGCGGCGCGGACATGAAGAACAACGTCTACGAGAACCTGAGCGCCATCCTGACCTGGCGCGCGGCCGGTGTCGCCGTCTACGGCGGCTTCGACAACACCTTCCGCAACATCTACATCGCCGACATCCTCGTCTACTCGGGCATCACCATCAGCTCGCTGGACTTCGGGTATCCGATGAACGGATTCGGGACCGACCCGACGCTCTTCGAGAACATCTCGATCGTCCGGGCGGGAGGCCATTTCTGGGGGGCGCAGACCTTCCCCGGAATCTGGATCTTCTCGGCGTCCAAGGTGTTCCAGGGAATCCGGATCAACAATGTGGACATCGTCGATCCGACCTACAGCGGAATCATGTTCCAGACGCAGTACGTCGGCGGCCAGCCGGTCAATCCCATCAAGGACACCATTCTGAAGGACATCACCATCACGGGGGCGAAGAAGAGCGGTGACGCCTTCGACGCCAAGTCCGGGTTCGGTCTCTGGGCGAACGAGATGCCCGAGGCGGGACAAGGGCCGGCGGTGGGCGAGGTGACCATCCAGAACCTGAGGATGAGCGACAACGCCGTGGACGTGCGGAACACGACCTCGACGTTCAAGATCAACCAGCTGCCGTAGCGGGCGGCCGGAACTGGGAAACGAGGGCGGCGGGGCATCCCTTCGGGGTGCTCCGCCGCTCGCCGCCCGGAGATCGGCCGGGGCCGGTGGGACGCGGGGGGTTCCGCGCCGGATTCCGATGGGCCAAACTGGCCGTAATCGAACTGCAAGGAACTTGCATTGTTTGCGCTACTCTTGCGCTCATGACGCGACGACTTGCTCAAGTGGCGAAGAAGGTGGGGGTCAGCGAGGCAACGGTCAGCCGGGTGCTCAACGGCAAGCCGGGCGTCTCGGAGGCGACCCGCCAGTCCGTGCTCACCGCCCTGGACGTCCTCGGCTACGAGCGCCCCACCCAGCTGCGCGGCGAACGCGCCCGGCTGGTCGGCCTGGTCCTGCCGGAACTCCAGAACCCGATCTTCCCGGCCTTCGCCGAGGTGATCGGCGGCGCGCTGGCCCAGCAGGGGCTGACCCCGGTGCTCTGCACGCAGACCACGGGCGGGGTCTCCGAGGCCGACTACGTCGAGCTCCTGCTCCAGCAGCAGGTGTCCGGCGTCGTCTTCGCCGGCGGGCTCTTCGCGCAGGCCGACGCCCCGCACGAGCACTACCGGCTGCTCCACGACCGCAAGGTCCCGGTGGTGCTCATCAACGCCTCGATAGAGGACCTCGGCTTCCCCTGCGTCTCCTGCGACGACGCCGTCGCCGTGGAACAGGCCTGGCGCCACTTGGCCTCCCTCGGCCACGAGCGCATCGGCCTGGTGCTGGGCCCGCCCGACCACATCCCCTCCCTGCGCAAGCTGGTGGCCGCACAGGCGGTCGCCGCGGCGGCCGGCACCGAGCTGCCCGACGCGCACGTGGAGCGGGCGCTGTTCTCCCTGGAGGGCGGCCACGCGGCCACGTCGAGGCTGCTGGACCGCGGGGTCACGGGCATCATCTGCGCGAGCGACCCGCTGGCCCTGGGGGCCATCCGGGCGGCCCGCCGGCGCGGGCTGGACGTGCCCCGCGAGGTCTCCGTCGTCGGGTACGACGACTCGGCCTTCATGAACTGCACCGAACCCCCGCTGACCACCGTCCGGCAGCCCATCGAGGCCATGGGCCGGGCGGCCGTGGAGCTGCTCACCGCGCAGATCCAGGGGGCCGCCGTGCAGCCCGGCGAGCTGCTCTTCGAGCCCGAGCTCGTGGTGCGGGGCTCCACCGCGCAGGTCCCGCGCCCCCGTCCGGCGTAACGCCCCGCCGGGCTCCGCCGAGTCCGGCCCCGGTCACCGGGCCCCACAGGGCCCCGAAACGTCCCGCTGACGTTTCGGGGCCCTGTTTTGCGTTCCCCATCCGAGCCGTCCGGCGCTCTGCTGCCAATCTCTTGCGAAATCTGCGCGAGATATTGCGTTCACCTGTAGGTGGTGGTTGAGTGTGCCGCGCTCGCCTCCTTACACGCCCCACGCCCCACGCCTCCTGCTCGATGCTCGAAGGGGACCACCGATGAGAACCAACATCCGTCGCACCACCGCGACCGCCCTCGTCTCGGCGCTCGCCGTCACCGCCCTCGCGGCCTGCGGCACGAGCAGCAGCGGGGACGACACCAAGAACCAGCCGTCCGGCGGTTCCACGGACGCCTCCGCGCCGCTCGACCCGAAGACCAAGGTCACCCTCTCCATCGACTGCATGCCGCCGGCGGCGAAGGCCGCCGAGCTCAAGCAGTGGAAGGAGGACGTGGCGGAGTTCAACAAGACCTACCCGAACGTCACGATCGACGGCCGCTCCACCCCCGGCCAGTGCCTGGAGCCCCCGCGGTTCACGGCGATGCTCAAGGCCAAGTCCCAGCCGGACGTCTTCTACGCCTACTTCACCGACCTCAAGCAGGTACTGGACAACGACGGCGCCGAGGACATCTCCGCGTACGTCACGGCCAAGACGGTTCCGGGCATCGACGACATCGACAAGAACGTCGTCAACACCCTGAAGCAGGACGGCAAGCTCTACGGGCTGCCCACCAGCAACTACACGATGGGCCTGCTGATCAACCGCAAGCTCTTCCAGCAGGCGGGCCTCAACCCCGACCAGCCCCCGCGCACCTGGGACGAGGTCCGCGCGGCCGCCAAGAAGATCGCGGCGCTCGGCAACGGCGCCGCCGGCTACGGCGAGTACAGCGTCGAGAACACCGGCGGCTGGCACTTCACCGCAGCCATGTACGGCATGGGCGGCGACGTAGTCGGAGCCGACGGCAAGGCGGCCTTCAACAACCCGACCGGCAAGCAGCTCGTGGACAACCTCCACGCCATGCGCTGGGAGGACGACAGCATGGGCAAGACCCAGCTGCTCAAGTGGGGCGACCTGCAGAAGCAGATGGCCTCGGACAAGCTCGGCATGTTCCTCGCCGCGCCCGACGACATCACCTACATGGTCCAGCAGCTCTCCGGCAAGTACGAGAACTTCGGCATGGGCCCCATCCCCGGCGGCGCCGCGACGCTGGCCGGCGGCAACGGCTACATGATCAAGAAGGGCAGCTCGCCGGACAAGGTCAAGGCCGCGATCGCCTGGCTGAACTTCAAGACGCTCGCGGTCGGCAAGGGGCAGTTCCAGTACGACCGCTCCAAGGCCGACGGCCTGCCGGTCGGGCTTCCGCAGCCCGCCTTCTTCACCGGCGCCAGCAAGGCCAAGGACGACGAGCTCAAGGCCGCCAGCGCCACCATGCCGGTCGCCAACTTCAAGTCCTTCCTGGACAACCCCGTGGCCGGCAAGGCCGAGCCGGCGAAGGCCCAGGAGGTCTACAAGGTCCTCGACAAGGTGATGTCGGGGGTCCTGACCAACAAGGACGCCGACTCGGCGCAGCTCCTCGCGGAAGCCGAGAAGGCCGTCAACCAGGTGCTGGCCAACCAGTAGCGGTCCCGGGGCGCGTCCTGGCCGGGGGAGGTCCGGGCGGCCTCCCCGGCCGGACCCGCCCGCAGGCCCCGTACCCCGCACATCGATGGCGACGACCCACCCACCAAGGAGCGAGCGGCGATGTCGGCTCCCACCCTGCCCGGTACCTCCCGCGAGGAATTCGCCCGGGCGTTCAAGCGGAACCTCTCGGCCCACGGCTTTCTGATCGGCGCCGTCCTCTGCTTCTCCTTCTTCTCCTGGTACCCGATGGTCCGGGAGTTCCTGCTGGCCTTCCAGAAGACCGAGGGCGGAGCCGTCCAGTGGGTCGGCTGGGACAATTTCCGCTACGTCTTCAACGACCCGGCGTTCTGGCAGGCCTGGCGCAACACCCTGCTCTTCAGCGGGCTGGCACTGCTCCTCGGCTTCGCCGTCCCGTTCGTGGTCTCGATCGTGCTCAATGAATTCCGGCACGCGCAGGGCTACTTGCGCCTGCTGGTCTACCTCCCGGTGATGATGCCGCCGGTGGCCTCGATCCTGCTCTTCAAGTACTTCTACGACCCCGGTTACGGGGTCTTCAACAGGATTCTGGAATTCCTGCACCTGCCGGCGCAAGACTGGCTGCAATCCACCGATACCGCGATGCTCTCCGTCGTCACCGCTTCCACGTGGATGAACATGGGCGGCGCCACCCTGATCTACCTGGCTGCCCTCCAGGGCGTCCCCGGGGAGCTCTACGAGGCGGCCGAGCTCGACGGAGCCGGGGTGCTGCGCAAGATCTGGCACGTCACGATCCCGCAGACCAAGCTCATCCTCTCGCTGATGCTGCTCATGCAGATCATCGCGACGATGCAGGTGTTCGTCGAACCGTTCATGCTCACGGGCGGCGCCGGCCCCGAGGGATCGACCACCACCGTCGTCGTCCTCATCTACCAGTACGCCTTCAGTTTCAACCAGTACGGCGGCGCCGCGGCCCTGGGCCTGTGCCTGCTCGTCCTGCTCGCCGGCTTCTCCGCCGTGTACGTCCGGCTGAGCCGCGACAACGAGAACTGACGGGAGCACCTCACATGTCAGAGCGCACGCTGATATCGCCGGCCCAACTCGGCCGCACCCGGGGCAAGATCGCCTACTGGACCGTCCTGGCCGTGGTCGTGATCGGCTTCACGGTCGTCTTCCTCGGGCCCCTCTACTGGATGGTCGCCAACGGCCTCAAGAGCACCGCGGAGTTCACCCAGGTCCCGCCGACCGTGGTGCCGGACTCCCTGCACACCGAGAACTACTCGGCGGCCTGGAACGTCATGGACCTCGCCAGGCTGCTGTTCAACACCCTCTACTACGCCTTCGGCGCCCTCGCCTTCCAGCTCGTCCTCGACGTGGCCGCCGCCTACTCGCTCTCCAAGCTCCGGCCGGTCTTCGGCAAGGCCGTTCTCGGCATGATGCTGGCGACCCTGATGATCCCCGCCACCGTCCTCGTCGTCCCGCAGTACCTCACGGTCCTGGACATGCCGCTCATCGAGCGGAACCTGCTCAACACGCCCTGGGTGATCTGGCTGCCCTCGGTCACGAACGCCTTCAACATCT
Organism: Streptomyces sp. CA189; assembly: GCF_056428985.1. NCBI lineage: Bacteria > Bacillati > Actinomycetota > Actinomycetes > Kitasatosporales > Streptomycetaceae > Streptomyces > Streptomyces sp. CA189. Next base: position 52,847 of record NZ_JBWJVM010000005.1, read on the forward strand.
TCCTTCTGAAACGATTCTTCGACTCCATCCCCGGCGAGATCCTCGATGCCGCCGCCATCGACGGAGCCTCCTCCCTGCGCACCCTGCGCTCCGTGGTCCTGCCGATGTCCCGGCCCGTCCTCGGCGTCGTGTCGATCTTCGCCGTCGTCGGGGTCTGGAAAGACTTCCTCTGGCCCATGCTCACCCTCCCCGACCCGGCCCTGCAGACGCTCAACGTGGGCATCTACTCACTCGCCAGGGGAGTGCCCGAGAACCATCTCGTGGCCGCGCTCGCGATGGCCTCGGCGCCCACGCTCATCATCTTCCTGATCTTCCAGCGCAACATCATGAGCGGCCTGACGGCAGGCTCCCTCAAGGGGTGAGCACCACCCCGCACCGCCGCAGTGCCCGGTCGCCCCCCGTGAAAGACCGCTGTGACAAGACCGCCGTGAAAGGACCCTTCCGTGGCTGACTTTCCCCTGCCCGAAAACGCCGCCGACTGGTGGCGCTCGGCCGCCATCTACCAGGTGTACGTACGGAGCTTCGCCGACGGCGACGGGGACGGCACCGGTGACCTCGTGGGCGTCCGGGCCCGCCTCCCCTACCTGGCCGAACTGGGCGTCGACGCGCTGTGGTTCACCCCCTGGTACCTCTCCCCGCTCGCCGACGGCGGCTACGACGTCGCCGACTACCGCACCATCGACCCCGCCTTCGGCACCCTCGCCGAGGCCGAGAAGCTCATCGCCGAAGCCCGCGAGCTGGGCATCCGCACCATTGTCGACATCGTCCCGAACCACGTGTCCGACCAGCACGCCTGGTTCAAGGCCGCCCTCGCCGCCGGCCCCGGCAGCCCCGAGCGGGAGCTCTTCCACTTCCGCCCCGGCCGGGGTGAGCACGGCGAACTGCCGCCGGGGGACTGGCCCTCGCAGTTCAACGGAGCGGCCACCTGGACGCGGGTACCGGACGGGGAGTGGTACCTGCACCTCTTCACCCCCGAGCAGCCCGACCTCAACTGGGACCACCCCGCCGTCCGCCGGGAACACGAGGAGGTCCTGCGGTTCTGGTTCGAGCGCGGAGTGTCCGGCGTACGGATCGACTCCGCGGCCCTGCTCGCCAAGGACCCGGCCCTGCCCGACCTGGCGGGCCGCTCGGCTGAGCCGTGGCCGCCCGGGCCCGGCGAGGTCCACCCGTACATCGACCGCGACGACCTGCACACCGTCTACCGCTCGTGGCGGGCCATCGCCGACGAGTACGGGGCCATCTTCGTCGGCGAGGTCTGGCTGCCGGACTCCGAGCGGTTCGCCCGCTACCTGCGTCCCGACGAACTGCACACCGCCTTCAACTTCTCCTTCCTCAGCTGCCCGTGGGACGCCGGCCGGCTGCGCACCTCCATCGAGGAGACCCTCGCCGAGCACGCCCCCGTCGGAGCCCCGGCCACCTGGGTGCTGTGCAACCACGACGTGACCCGCACGGTCACCCGCTACGGGCGCGCCGACACCGGCTTCGACTTCGCCACCAAGGCCTTCGGAACCCCCGCCGACCTGGCCCTCGGCACCCGGCGGGCGCGCGCCGCGGCGCTGCTGACCCTCGCCCTGCCCGGCGCCGTGTACGTGTACCAGGGCGAGGAACTCGGGCTTCCGGAGGCCGACATCCCGCTCGGCCGGATCCAGGACCCCATGCACTTCCGGTCCGGCGGCACCGACCCCGGACGGGACGGGTGCAGGGTCCCGCTGCCGTGGACCGCCGAGCCCTGGAACGAGCCCTGGCTGCCGCAGCCGGCGAGCTGGCCGCAGTACGCCGCGGACCGGCAGGACGGGGACCCGGCCTCGATGCTCACCCTCTACCGGACGGCCCTGGGCCTCCGCCGCGCCGCGGCCGGCTTCGGCGGCGGATCGCTGGAGTGGCTGCCCGCGCCGCCCGGGGTGCTCGCCTTCAGCCGCCCCGACGGGCTGGTCTGCGTGGCCAACCTGTCGCCGGAGCCGGTCCCGCTGCCGGCCCACACGAGCCTCCTGCTGAGCAGTTCCGCCCTGGAGGGGAACGGTCTGCTCGGGCAGGACACGGCGGTCTGGCTGCGGACCTGACGCCGCAGCCGGACCGCCGGAACCACCCGCCCGCCCGCCCGTCACGGCAACGGCTGTGGCGGGCGGGGCCCGTGGTACTGCCCCCTCGGCCGCATCCGCAGCGGGCGCTCCTCGTACTCCTCCAGCGCGTGCGCGATCCACCCGGCCGTGCGGGCCACCGCGAAGACGGTCTCCCCCGCCTCCGGGGCCATCCCGCAGGAGACCGTCAGCACCGCCAGCGCCAGGTCCACATTGGGGTACAGGCCGCCGCCGTGCCGGGCCATCACCCCGGCCACCTCGCGCGCCGCGCCCAGCGCCGGACCGGCCTGCGCCAGCGGCTCCAGCCGCGCGAACAGCGCCGTCGCCCGCGGGTCCTCGCCCGCGTAGAGCCGGTGCCCGAGCCCGGGCACCCGGCGCCCGGCCCGCAGGTACTCCGCCACCACCGGCGCCGCGCCGCCCCGCTCCAGCACCTCCACCAGCATCCGGTGCGCGAGCCGCCCGGCCGCGCCGTGCAGGGGGCCTTCGAGCGCGCCGAGCCCGGCCGAGACCACCGCGTACGGATGGGCGCGCGCCGACGCGGCCACCCGTACGGCCAGGGTCGAGGCTGCCAGGTCGTGGTCGGTCAGCAGGGCCAGGGCCAGGTCCAGCACGGCCAGCGCGTCCGGATCGGGGTCCAGGGCGGAGAGCCGGGGCCACAGCTGCCGGGAGAGGCGGCCGTCCCCGCCCCACTGAGCCGGGCCCACCTCGGGCAGGGCGCCGACCAGGGTGGGGATCAGCGAGCGCGCGGAGCCCAGTACGGACGGGGCCGACAGGTCGAAGCGCAGCGGGTCCGCGACCGCCGCGGCGGCGAGGGCCACCCGCAGCCGGTCGATCGGACCGCCGTGCTCGGGCAGCGCGGCGACCGCCCGACGGGCCGCGGCGAGTGACTCCGGGGGAGCGGTGAAGCGGGCCCCGCGCACCAGGGTCCCCGTCCAGAGCCATTCGGCGACCTCCTCGTAGCGGTACCGCGAGGCCAGTTCCACGGCGTCCACGCCGCGGAAGTAGTAGCGGTCGGCCTCGATGAGGGTGAGCGCGGTGCGTACGGAGAGCTCCCCGGCGGAGGCGGCGGAACCGGCGGGCCCCGCCGCTTCGCGCCGGCTGCGCAGGGCCAGGGCCTCCACCTCGCGGGTATCGAAACTGCTGCCGCGTCCGACCGGGTCGCGGCGGCTCGTGAGCTGGCCGCGGCTGACGTACGCGTACACGGTCGCGGGCTTCACCCCCAGCAGCCGGGCCGCCTCCTGGGTGCCGATCCTTCGCTCACCGGACTCGCGCTCAGCGGACTCGTCGTTCATGACGCACACCCTACATATATTGATTTGATCAATATTGACAGTGATTGAGTCCATCATGGATGGTCGATCCATGAACGCAACCGTCGCACCCGCCGACAGCCCCCGCGGACTCGCGGGAGTCGTGGTCACCGAGACCCGGCTCGGTGACGTCCGAGGCCGTGAGGGCTTCTACCACTACCGCCAGTACTCGGCCGTCGAGCTCGCCGGGAGCCGCACCTTCGAGGACGTGTGGCACCTGATGTTCCGCGGCGCGCTGCCGGCCGACGCCGCCGAACGGGCCAGCTTCGCGGCCGAGATCGCCCCGCTGCGCCGGCTCCCCGCCGAGGTGCGGGACGCCCTGCCCGCCCTGGCCCGCGCCACCGCCCCGTCCGGCCCGCTCGCCGGGCTGCGCACGGCGCTCTCGCTGCTCGGAGCCTCCGCCGGCTTCCGCCCGGTCTACGACCTGACCCCCGAACGCCGCGCCGCCGACGCGCTGGCCGCCTGCGCCGCCGTACCGACCCTGCTCACCGCCCTGTACCGGCTCGGCCGGGGGCTGGAACCGGTGGAACCGCGCGAGGACCTCCCGTACGCGGCGAACTACCTCTACATGCTGACCGGGCGGGAGCCCGAGCCGGTCAGGGCCCGCGCGGTCGAGCGGTACCTGATCTCCACGATCGACCACGGCTTCAACGCCTCCACCTTCACCGCCCGCGTGATCGCCTCCACCGGCGCCGACGTCGTGGCCTGCCTCACCGGTGCGGTCGGCGCGCTCTCCGGCCCGCTGCACGGCGGCGCCCCCAGCAGGGCCCTGGACACCCTGGACGCCATCGGCACGGCGGACCGGATCGACCCGTGGATCCGCGAGCGGGTCCTCGCTGGCGACCGGATCATGGGCTTCGGGCACCCCGTCTACCGCACCGAGGACCCGCGCTCGCGGATGCTGCGCGGGATCGCCCTGCAGTTCGGCGGCCCGCTCGTGGACTTCGCCGTGGAGGTCGAGCGGCACGTGGAGGAGATCCTCGCCGAGCTCAAGCCGGGCCGGGAACTGCACACCAACGTGGAGTTCTACGCGGGCGTGGTCATGGAGCTGTGCGGGCTGCCGCGCGAGATGTTCACACCGACCTTCTGCGCGGCCCGCGTGGTCGGCTGGAGCGCGAACGTCCTGGAGCAGGCCGCCGACCCGAAGATCATCCGGCCCGCCGCCCGCTACACCGGCCCGACCCCGCCCCGGCCGGTCCCCGCCCTCGGCTGACGCTGGCTACGATCGACCGGGTGAACAGCATCCCCGTCATCGTCCTCGCCGGATTCCTCGGATCGGGCAAGACGACCCTCCTCAACCACCTCCTCGGCAACCGGGGAGGCACCCGGATCGGGGTCGTCGTCAACGACTTCGGCTCCATCGAGGTCGACGCGATGTCGGTGGCCGGCCAGGTCGGCGACTCGATGGTCTCGCTCGGCGGGGGCTGCCTGTGCTGCGCGGTGGACGGCAGCGAGCTGGACGCGTACCTGGAGAAGCTCGCCGACCCCGTCCACCGCATCGACGTGATCGTCATCGAGGCGAGCGGGCTGGCGGAGCCGCAGGAGATGGTGCGGATGCTCGTCGCCAACGAGAATCCGGCCGTCCGCTACGGCGGCATGGTGCACATCGTCGACGCGGCGGAGTTCGACGCGACCCGGGACAAACACCCCGAGACCGACCGGCACCTGGCCGTCGCCGACCTGGTGGTACTCAACAAGACCGACCGGATCGACGCCGCCGAGCGCACCCGGATCGAGGGCGCGCTCGCCACGCTCTGCGCACCGGGCATCCCGGTCGTCGGCGCGGACCACGGGCGGATCGACCCCGAGCTGCTCTTCGACCGCCGCCCCTGGGCCGAGACCCAGGGGCAGCTGTCCTTCGAGGACCTGCTGGCCCAGGCGCACGATCACACCGGCGGCCACGATGATCACGCGGGCCACGTGCACACCGCGTACGCGAGCACGGAGTTCGTCTCCGAGCAGGCCCTCGGCCCGCGCCGGTTCATCGAGTTCCTCGACCGCCGGCCGGCCGGCCTCTACCGGATCAAGGGCTCCGTCTACTTCGGCGTCCCCGGCCACGAGGAGCGCTACGAGGTCCACGCGGTCGGCCGCTTCCTCCGCTTCGCCCCGCACCCCTGGGGCCGGGGCGAGCCGCGCCTGACCCAGCTCGTCCTGATCGGCTCCGGCACCGACGGCCCCGCCCTGCTCCGCGCGCTGGAGGCCTGCCGCGAACCGGAGCCGTGGCACGCGCCCCCGGAGAGCATGTGGGGCGTCCTGCGCTACGTACACCGCCCGGCGGAACCGGCCCCGGACTTCGAACCGGACCCCGACCCGGCCGAGGTGGCCGAGCCCGATCCCGAAGACTTCTAGGGGCCGCCCGGTGTGGAACGAGACCGAAGACCCCGAAGAGGTGGACGCGGCCTTCGACCGCGGTGACCCCCGCGCCGGGGTCATGGTGATCGCCCTCGCGCTCAACCACCCGGACGCCGGGACCATCCTGCCCCGGGTCGCCCGCGCGATGCGGTCGCCCGATCCGGAGATCCGCCGTCAGGGCGTCATCGCCCTGGCCCATACGGCCCGGCTGCACCGCACCGCCGACCGGGACACCCTGGAGCTGCTGCGCGCCCGCCCGCGCGGCAACGAGGCCGACGACGACCTGTGGAGCTTCGTCCCGCACCGGCGGCTGCCGGGGTGGCTGTGGGTCCACCACTGGTCGCAGCCGTCGACCTGGGTCTGGCTGCTGAGCACTGGTTGGCGGCTCCCCCTGCGCCGTCTGCGCCGTCTGCGCCGTCCGCGTCAGGCGACCTCGATGCCGAAGTCGCCGAGCAAGGGTGCCAGGCCGCCGGGGTAGCCCTTGCCGCCGAGGACGAAGTCCCAGTCGCCGCCCGGACGGCGCCGGAAGGAACCGAGGACCAGGGCGGTTTCACCGGCGCGGCCGTCGGAGACCTCCAGCCGGCCCAGTTCCTCGCCGCCCGGCCCCAGCAGCCGGATCCGGGCGTCGGTGAAGCCGGCCAGATCGGCGTGCGGATTGACCTCCGGGTCGATCGCGGCGACGAGGACCAGCCGGTCCGAACGCTGCGGCAGCGCGTCGAAGGAGACCAGCAGCGCTGCCTTGTCGGGCGCCGCGTGCGCGTGGGTCCGTACCGAACCGTCCGGACTGTTCGGGTTGTTGAAGAACACGAAGTGGTCCTCGCTGAGTGCCCGGCCGCCTTCGCAGACCAGCGCGCACACGTCCAGCGCGACCGACCCCGCCCAGGACATCCCGAGCACGTTGTGGTCCGCGGCGGGCTCCGGTTCGGCCGTCCGCTGGGCCGGGACCGAGGCCGTCGTCCCCGGGCCGAGACGGCCGCGCAGTCCGTGCTGGTGCAGCAGGTCCACGAGTGCGGCCCCGGGAACCAACTCCAGCGGCTTGCCGTTGGCGAAGGTGTACGAAGTGGGCCCGAACGTCGCGGTGGTGACCAGCACTCCCTTGTTCGCGCCCTTGTCCTGCACCGTGCCGTACAGATCCCGGACCGCCGTCGGTGACACGGTGTTGCGGTAGCGCTTGACCTGCACCACGATCCGCCCGCCCGTGATCGGGGACGGGTCGTTCGCCTCGATGTCCACCCCGCCGTCGCCCGACCGCTGCGTGGTCACCGCCTCCATGCCCATCGCCCGGAACAGCTCCGCGACCAGGTTCTCGAAGGCGATCGGGTCCATCGCGAAGAGGTCCGGCTCGTCCTCGTCGCGGCCCGCGTGCCCGCCATGGCTGACGACGCCGCCGACCTCGCCGGGCCGACGCTCCGGGCGCACGGCGGCCGACTGGTCCGGCCGTGCGGACAACTGCCCGCCCAGCCCCTCCACCAGGCAGTCCACCGCGCTCACCAGCTCCAGCCGCAGCCCGGTGAAAGCGGACCGCGCCGCCGACACCGAGGCGAGTACGAGCTGCGCTTCCCGCCCCGTCACCGGATCGTGGGCGTCCACGAAACCGTTGACGACGACGGAATCCAGCACGCCGAACTCGTCTGCCGCGTACAGGTCGCGCACCACCAGCAGCACGCACTGCGCCAGCAGGTCCCGGTAGATCGCCCGCCGCTGCGTGGCCGGGCGGGCCGTCTCCTTGTCCTGGTCCGTGCTCGGCACGTACCGCACCGACTTGGCCTCGGGCACCACCCCGTAGCCGGGCAGTTCCCAGTCCAGCACCAGCTGGCGCCGCGCCGGGTCGTAGGCCGCCGACACCTGTCGCGGGAGGTTCTCCGGCCAGCCGGCCGAGGCGTACAGGGCCGCCGAGAAGTACTCCACCGCGGCCTCCGCGTCGCCCGCGCGCAGCGCCCCGGCCAGCTCGGTGAGCCCGCCGTTGTGCCCGCGGATCCCGGCGATCTGCTCCGCCGCCCAGCGGTCGTACTGCTGCCGGTACGCCGCCAGCTGCTGCTGCCGCTGCGCCTCCGCGGCCTGCGCCGCCTGCCAGGCCTGCGTGTACCGGGCGTGCGCCTCCCGCTCCGCCTGCGCCCGCCGGTTCGAGCCCAGGGTCCAGCCGCTGCTCTGCTGCTGGAAGTGGTGCAGCTGCGGCAGCGGCACCGGGTGCGCCAGGGTCCCCGGATCGAAGGGTTCGAGCCGCTCGGTCCTGGCCAGGGCGGCCAGCCGGAACGCCGGCGCCCGGCAGCCCGCGGCCAACAGCCCCTGCAGGGCCGCCACCTGGGCGTCGAGCCGCTCGGTCGCCCGCCGCGCCTCGGCCTCGCGGTGCTGTTTGTAGGCGGCCTGCTGCTCGCGCTGTCCCCGGGCCACGTCCCGTTCGTACGCCCGCTGCCGGCGGTCGGCCTCGCGCTGCTGGATCAGCTGCGTCTGCTGCGTCCGGCGCTGGGCCTCGGCCCAGTCACTGATCAATCCGCCCGACCGACGATTCATCAGTTCTGTGTCTCCCCGCCCCACCCGACAATGCCAAGAGGGAAAACACTAGTCGCCATTCGGGTGGTACGTCCGCCCAGTCGTCACGGCAGTACCACCCGAATGACCTGGAACCTCCTACAGCACAGCCCCCGCCAGCGCCGCGACCACCGCCGGCAGCGCCGTACCCGAGCCGTCCCGGCGCGGGTCGGCGGCCGGCAGCAGGGCCGGAGTGCCGTTCGCCGCCGCCGCGCGGACCGGAGAACCGCCCGCCCAGGCCAGCAGCAGCACGTCCTCGCCCTTCAGGAAGCGCTGGCAGCGCACGCCGCCGGTCGCCCGGCCCTTGCGCGGGTACTGGTCGAACGGGGTCAGCTTCCCGGACTGCATCGAGTCGTCCAGCGTCCCGTGCGAACCGGCCACCGTGAACACCACGGCCTCGCGCGCCGGGTCCACCGCCGAGAAGTGGATCACCTTGGCGCCGTCCGCGAGCTTGATGCCCGCCATACCGCCCGCCGGGCGGCCCTGCGGGCGGACCTGGCCCGCCGGGTAGCGCAGCAGCTGGGCGTCGTCGGTGATGAAGACGAGGTCCTCCTCGCCCGTGCGCAGCTCGACCGCTCCGATGATCCGGTCACCGTCCTTGAGGGTGATGACCTCCAGCTCGTCCTTGTTGGCCGGATAGTCCGGCACGACCCGCTTGACCACGCCCTGCTCGGTGCCGAGCGCCAGGCCCTGCCCGGACTCGTCCAGCGAGGTCAGGCAGACGACCTTCTCGTCGGCCTCCAGCGCGGAGAGGAACTCCGTGACCGGGGCGCCGCCCGCCAGGTTCGGCGCGGCGTGGGTGTCGGGCAGTTGCGGCAGGTCGATGACCGAAAGCCGCAGGAGCCGCCCGTACGAGGTGACCACGCCGATCTCGGCCCGCGCGGTCGCCGCGACCTGCGAGACGATCAGGTCGTGCTTGGCGCGGGCGCCGCCCTCCTCCTCGGGGAGCGGCTCGGCGTTCGGCGTGCGGGCGAGCAGCCCGGTGGAGGACAGCAGCACCCGGCACGGGGTGTCCTCGACCTCCAGCGGGACCGCCGCGACCGGCGTACCCGCCGACTCCAGCAGCACCGTACGGCGCTCCGTGCCGAACTTCTTCGATACCGCGGCCAGTTCCGCCGAGACCAGCTTGCGCAGCTCGCTGTCGGAGTCCAGGATCCCGGTCAGCTCGTCGATCTCGCCGGCCAGCCGGTCCCGCTCGGACTCCAGCTCGATCCGGTCGAAGCGGGTGAGCCGGCGCAGCGGGGTGTCCAGGATGTACTGGGTCTGGATCTCGCTCAGCGAGAAGCGCTCCATCAGGCGCTCCTTGGCCTGGGCGGAGTTGTCGCTGTCCCGGATGATCCGGATGACCTCGTCGATGTCGAGCAGCGCCACGAGGAGGCCCTCGACCAGGTGCAGCCGGTCGCGCCGCTTGCCGCGGCGGAACTCGCTGCGTCGGCGCACGACCTCGAAGCGGTGGTCGAGGTAGACCTCCAGCAGCTCCTTGAGGCCCAGCGTCAGCGGCTGCCCGTCGACCAGCGCGACGTTGTTGATGCCGAAGGTCTCCTCCATCGGCGTCAGCTTGTACAGCTGCTCCAGGACGGCCTCGGGGTGGAAGCCGTTCTTGATCTCGATGACCAGGCGCAGGCCGTGCGAACGGTCCGTGAGGTCCTTGACGTCCGCGATGCCCTGGAGCTTCTTCGAGCCGACCAGGTCCTTGATCTTCGCGATGACCTTCTCGGGGCCCACGGTGAAGGGCAGTTCGGTGACGATCAGCCCCTTGCGGCGCGGGGTCACGTCCTCCAGGGCCACCGTGGCGCGGATCCGGAAGGTGCCGCGGCCGTTCTCGTAGGCGTCCTTGATGCCCGAGAGGCCCACGATCCGGCCGCCGGTGGGCAGGTCGGGACCCGGTACGAAGCGCATCAGCGCTTCCAGGTCCGCGTCCGGGTAGCGGATCAGGTGGCGAGCGGCCGCGATGACCTCGCCGAGGTTGTGCGGGGCCATGTTGGTGGCCATGCCCACCGCGATCCCGGACGCGCCGTTGACCAGCAGGTTCGGGTACGCGGCCGGCAGGACGACCGGTTCCCGCTCCTGGCCGTCGTAGTTCGCGGTGAAGTCGACGGTGTTCTCGTCGATCCCGTCCGTCATCAGCGAGGCGGCGTCGGCCATCTTCGACTCGGTGTACCGCATCGCGGCCGGCGGGTCGTCGTTGCCGAGCGAGCCGAAGTTGCCGTGGCCGTCGACCAGCGGGAGGCGCATGGAGAAGGGCTGCGCCATGCGCACGAGGGCGTCGTAGATCGACGCGTCGCCGTGCGGGTGCAGCTTGCCCATGACCTCGCCGACGACACGGGCGCACTTCACGTAGCCGCGGTCGGGGCGCAGGCCCATCTCGTTCATCTGGTAGACGATGCGCCGGTGCACCGGCTTCATGCCGTCGCGGGCGTCGGGCAGGGCGCGGGAGTAGATCACCGAGTACGCGTACTCGAGGAAGGAGCCCTGCATTTCGTCGACGACGTCGATGTCGAGGATCTTCTCCTCGAAATCCTCCGGCGGCGGGGTCTTCGTGCTGCGGCGGGCCATCGCTGCGCGGCTCCTTAACCAAGATTCGGGATGAGCTGAGCTCTCACGGGGTGGGGCTGGGACTGGACTGGGACGGGTCTGGGACGGGCGGGCGGGCGGTTTCGGACAGGGGTGACGCGGACCATTGTGGCCCGAGGCACCGACAACGCCGACTCCGACCCAGGACTGGGCCGGGAACTTCTCCGCCTGCCGACACGCTTGCATACAGTGGCAGGTCTGACAGGAATCTCTGCATCGCGATCGAAGGGACCACATGCCCATGGGTCACACGGCCACAGCTCACGCAGGCTCCGGCGGCCTCACAGCGACCGAGCACCGGCTGGCCAACGGCCTGCGCGTGGTGCTGTCCGAGGACCACCTGACCCCGGTCGCCGCGGTCTGCCTCTGGTACGACGTCGGCTCGCGCCACGAAGTCAAGGGACGTACGGGCCTGGCTCACCTCTTCGAGCACCTGATGTTCCAGGGCTCGAAGAACGTCTCCGGCAACGGCCACTTCGAACTGGTCCAGGGAGCCGGCGGTTCCCTCAACGGCACCACCAGCTTCGAGCGGACCAACTACTTCGAGACGATGCCGACGCACCAGCTGGAGCTCGCGCTGTGGCTGGAGGCAGACCGGATGGGCTCGCTGCTGGCCGCCCTGGACGACGAGTCCATGGAGAACCAGCGCGACGTCGTCAAGAACGAGCGCCGCCAGCGGTACGACAACGTCCCGTACGGCACGGCCTTCGAGAAGCTGACGGCCCTGGCCTACCCGGAGGGCCACCCGTACCACCACACCCCGATCGGTTCCATGGCCGATCTGGACGCCGCGTCCCTGGAGGACGCGCGCGCGTTCTTCCGTACGTACTACGCGCCCAACAACGCGGTGCTGTCGGTCGTCGGCGACATCGACCCCGAGAAGGCGCTCGCCTGGGTCGAGAAGTACTTCGGCACCATCCCCGGCCACGACGGCAAGCAGCCGCCGCGCGACGGCTCGCTGCCCGAGATCATGGGGGAGCAGCTGCGCGAGGAGGTCGTCGAGGAGGTTCCGGCCCGTGCGCTGATGGCGGCCTACCGGCTCCCGCACGACGGCACCCGCGAGTGCGACGCCGCCGACGTGGCGCTGACCGTCCTGGGCAGCGGCGAGTCCTCCCGGCTGCACAACCGCCTGGTGCGCCGCGACCAGAGCGCCGTCGCGGCCGGCTTCGGCATGCTGCGCCTGGCCGGCGCGCCCTCGCTGGGCTGGCTGGACGTCAAGACCTCCAGCGGCGTCGAGGTACCCGCCATCGAGGCGGCCGTCGACGAGGAGCTCGCGCGGTTCGCCGCCGAGGGCCCGACGGCCGAGGAGATGGAGCGCGCGCAGGCCCAGCTGGAGCGCGAGTGGCTGGACCGGCTGAGCACGGTGGCCGGCCGCGCCGACGAACTGTGCCGCTTCGCGGTGCTCTTCGGCGACCCGCAGCTGGCGCTGACCGCCGTCCAGCGCGTCCTCGACATCACCGCCGAGGAGGTGCAGGCCGTGGCCGCGGCCCGACTGCGCCCCGACAACCGCGCGGTGCTCGTCTACGAGCCGATCGCGGCTGATGACATCGAAGAGACCGACGCGAGCGAGAACGAGGGGGCGGAGCAGTGAGCGACACCGCAGCCGTCACGATGACCTTCCACCCGCGCCCCGAGGCCGGCGAGCCGCAGCCGTGGGCCTTCCCGGCCCCCGAGCGCGGGGTACTGGCCAACGGCCTGACCCTGCTGCGCTGCCACCGCCCGGGCCAGCAGGTGGTGGCGGTCGAGATCAACCTCGCCGCCCCGCTCGACGCGGAGCCCGAGGGCCTCGACGGCGTGGCCACGATCATGGTCCGCGCCCTGTCCGAGGGCACCGACAAGCGCTCCGCCGAGGACTTCGCCGCCGAGCTGGAGCGCTGCGGCGCCACCCTCGACGCGCACGCCGACCACCCCGGCCTGCGGGTCTCCCTCGAGGTCCCGGCCTCCCGCCTGCACAAGGCGCTGGGCCTGGTCGCCGAGGCGCTGCGCACGCCGGCCTTCGCCGAGGCCGAGGTCGACCGCCTGGTGCGCAACCGGCTCGACGAGATCCCGCACGAGAGCGCCAACCCGCAGCGCCGTGCCGCCAAGCAGCTCTCGAAGGAGCTCTTCCCGGCCTCCCTGCGGATGTCCCGCCCGCGTCAGGGAACCGAGGAGACGGTCGCCCGCATCGACTCCGCGGCCGTACGGGCCTTCTACGAGGCCCACGTGCGCCCCGCGACCGCCACCGCGGTGGTCGTCGGCGACCTGACCGGCATCGAACTGGACGCCGTCCTTGCCGACACCCTGGGCGCGTGGACCGGTGACACCACCGCCCCGCGTCCGGTTCCGCCGATCACCGCCGACGACACGGGCCGCGTGGTCATCGTGGACCGGCCCGGCGCGGTCCAGACGCAGTTGCTGATCGGCCGCATCGGCGCGGACCGGCACGACCGGGTCTGGGCGCCCCAGGTGCTCGGCACGTACTGCCTGGGCGGCACCCTCACGTCCCGGCTGGACAAGGTGCTGCGCGAGGAGAAGGGGTACACGTACGGCGTGCGCGCCTTCGGCCAGGTGCTGCGCTCCACGGCCGACGGCAAGGGCGCCTCGATGCTGGCCATCAGCGGCTCGGTGGACACCCCGAACACCGGCCCGGCCCTGGACGACCTCTGGACGGTGCTGCGCACCCTCGCGCAGGGCGGCCTGACCGACGCCGAACGGGACGTGGCCGTGCAGAACTTGGTGGGCGTGGCCCCGCTGAAGTTCGAGACGGCGGCCTCCGTCGCGGGCACGCTCGCCGACCAGGTCGAGCAGGAGCTTCCGGACGACTACCAGGCGCAGTTGTACGCGCGGCTCGCCGAGACCGGGACGGTGGAGGCCACTTCGGCGGTCGTCAGCGCCTTCCCGGTGGACCGCCTGGTCACGGTCCTGGTCGGCGACGCCTCGCAGATCGCAGAGCCGGTGCGGGCCCTCGGGATCGGCGAAGTGACCGTGGTCGCCAACTGACCCTCCGTTGACTGTCGGCGGGTTGCCAACTGGCCCGCCGCACAAGGAGGCTCCGGCAAGGGACTCCGGCGGCTTGCCCGTCGGAGTCCCTTTTGTCTTTTCTATTCCTTTAGTCGTGTGGTTGCTTGTATGTGGTGTGGCGTACGCAACAAAATGGCGTGTCTGTTTGGCGATTGACTGATGATCCGCCTAGCGTCGGCCGTGCTGTTCGTCAGTTGTAACCGCCGCATCCGCGGCACCGGACAGCAATCGCCGAGTCCCCGTCAGGCGCGAGCCTGGGGAGCCGGGGACCCACTTGTGTCCCTGGGGTGAATCGGACCGCCTCGCAAGAGGGGGCCCGTAGGAGACCTTCCTGCTCCGAACCCGTCAGCTAACCCGGTAGGCGAGAGGGAAGGAAAGGATCAGCCCCTTCATGGCGTTTGGCAGTAGTGCCGCCGGCAAGCACCGTGGTTCGAGCCGTATGAGCCGCAGGACCGCCGGCTACGCCGGCATAGCCGCCCTCGCCGCCACCGGCGTCGTCGGCTCCCTGGCGGGTCCCGCGTTCGCCGCGGACAATTCCCCCTCCTTCGAGGACACCGGCAGCCTCAACACCATCGTGGTGGCCGACGAGCTCGCCGGTGACGTCGAGGCCCAGGCCCACTCCCAGCAGCGCGCCGCCGAGGCCGCCGCCGCCAAGGCGCAGGCCGAGGCCGACGCCAAGCAGCGGGCCGCCGAGGCCAAGGCGAAGGCCGAAGCCCAGGCCAAGGCCGAGCGCGAGGCCGCCGAGCGCGCCGCCCGCGAAGAGGAGCGCAAGCGCCTCAACACCTTCGTCTCCCCGATCGACGGCTCCTACGTCAGCACGCAGTACCACGCGGGCGGCGCCATGTGGTCCTCCGGCAGCCACACCGGCATCGACTTCCACGCCGACTCCGGCACCTCGGTGCGCTCGGTCGGCCTGGGCACCGTGATCGAGGCCGGCTGGGGCGGCGCGTACGGCAACAACGTCGTCATCAAGCACGCCGACGGCACGTACACCCAGTACGGCCACCTGTACTCGGTGAGCGTCCGGGCCGGCCAGCAGGTCGCCCCGGGCCAGCAGATCGGCCTCTCGGGCAACACCGGCAACTCCAGCGGCGCGCACCTGCACTTCGAGGCCCGCACCGGCGCCGACTACGGCTCGGACATCAACCCGGTCGCGTACCTGCGCTCGCACGGCGTCACCCTCTGACCCCACCGTCGCACCGCACGACTTCCGCGAAGGCCCCGGCTCTCTTCGAGCCGGGGCCTTCGTGCTTGATGTTTCGCGCTTCGTGCTTCGCGTTGTGTGAATGTTTCGTATTTCCGGCCGTCCTCGGAAATTATCGTGTGTTGCAATAGAGTCGCAACGCGCACAGCCATACGAAAAAGGCGGAGGTTCCGGTCTTGCGTATTCCCGCGCACACGGTATGCACAGCGATCCGCGATGACATCGTCTCCGGGGTGTTCGGGCCCGGCAGCCGGCTGACCGAGGAGGTACTGGCCCGCCGTTACGGAGTCTCGCGGGTCCCGGTGCGCGAGGCGCTGCGCACGCTGGAGTCCGAGGGGTTCGTGACCACCCGCCGGCACGCGGGCGCCTGTGTGGCCGAGCCGACCGAGCAGGAGGCGGCCGACCTCCTGGAGCTGCGGATGCTGCTGGAGCCCCTCGCGGCCGCCCGGGCGGCCCGGCGGCGCAGCGAGGCCCACCTCAAGGTGCTGCGCGGGCTGGTCAGGCTGGGCCAGGAGCGGGCCAGGAGGGGCCAGGGGGAGGATCTGCGCTCCCTGGGCGGCTGGTTCCACGAGACGCTCTCCCAGGCCTCGGGCAGCCCCGGGCTGATCGCGCTGCTCACCCAGATGCGCCACAAGGTGGCCTGGATGTACGTGGTGGAGGCCCCGGTGCGGCCCGTGGAGTCCTGGGCCGAGCACGGCGCGATCGTGGACGCGGTGGCCCGGGGCGACGCCGAGCGGGCCCGGGCGCTGACCGCGGCGCACGTGGACCGGGCGGCGGGGGCGCACCGGATGCGCGTGAGGACTTTGCAACCTGCAGTAAACACGGCGAGCGTTCCGCATTAACAAACGCCGTATACAAAGGTGGGATATCCGGGCCGGGTCATAATGTCCGCGCCGGACGCCATTCCGCCTGAATTCGGTCCACCGGAATCGAGTGTTTCGGAAAGTGTGCCGGAAAGTGCGGTGCGCGTATTTCCGCCCGTGTGGATGGGGCGATGCGTCGATGAGGCGGCGGCCGACCGGCATTTCGCGCGAAAAGCAGCGAAGCCGTTGCCCTCGACCGTGGTGGCCGGGGGCAACGGCTTCGCCGTGCAAGTCCTGCGAGTCCTGCGGGTCGAACCCGAAGGGTCAGACGGTCTCGGGGAGCTCCTCGAGACCCTCGGCGACCAGCTTCGCGAGGCGGTCCAGTGCGGCCTCGGCGCCGTCGGCCTCGGACGAGAGGACGATCTCCTCGCCGCCCTGGGCGCCCAGGCCCAGAACCGCCAGCATGGAGGCGGCGTTGACGGGGTCGCCGCCGGCCTTCGCGATGGTCACCGGGACGCCGGAAGCGGTCGTCGCGCGGACGAAGATCGAGGCGGGACGAGCGTGCAGGCCCTCGGCCCAGCCGACGTTGACGCGGCGCTCTGCCATGGTGATGCCCTTCAGGTTCTTACGGTTGTCTAGACCAGTCTCTCACGACGTCCGGAATGGTCGAGCCGACCTTCGGCCCGAGTTTCCCGCCATTCGACCTGCCCCAGCTTGCCCTGATCCGAGCCACCTTGCCCGATGCGCCGCGCCCAGGCCACTCGAAGCGTTCGAGCCTTAAGGTGGCCCCATGACCACCGAGTCCGACCCCTCGTACCCGGACCACTGGGAAGCCGACGTCGTCCTTCGCGACGGTGGAACCGCCCGGATCCGGCCCATCACCACCGACGACGCGGGCCGGCTGGTCAGCTTCTACGAGCAGGTCTCGGACGAGTCCAAGTACTACCGGTTCTTCGCGCCCTACCCCCGGCTCTCCGACCGCGACGTGCACCGCTTCACGCACCACGACTACGTGGACCGCGTCGGCCTCGCCGCGACGATCGGCGGCGAGTTCATCGCCACCGTCCGCTACGACCGGATCGGCGCCGACGGCCGCTCGGCCACCGGACCCTCCGACGAGGCCGAGGTCGCCTTCCTCGTCCAGGACGCCCACCAGGGACGCGGAGTCGCCTCCGCCCTGCTCGAACACATCGGCGCGGTGGCCCGCGAACGCGGGATCCGCCGTTTCGCGGCCGAGGTGCTGCCCGCCAACAGCAAGATGATCAAGGTGTTCACCGACGCCGGCTACCAGCAGAAGCGCAGCTTCGAAGACGGCTCCGTCCACCTCACGCTCGACCTCGAACCGACCGCCGAGTCCCTCGCCGTCCAGCGCGCCCGCGAACAGCGCGCCGAGGCCCGCTCCGTCCAGCGGCTGCTGGCCCCCGGCTCGGTGGCCGTGATCGGAGTCAGCCGCTCCCTCGCCGGCGTGGGCGCGGCGGCCCTCCGCAACCTGCGGGACAGCGGCTTCCACGGCCACCTCTACGCCGTCAACGAGGCGGTCACCCGCGATCTGCTCGACGGCGTACGGGCCTACCCCACGCTCGGGGCCGTCGGCGCCCCGGTCGACCTCGCGGTCATCGCGGTCCCCGCGGACCGGGTCCCGGACGCGGTGGCGGCCTGCGGCGAACACGGGGTGCAGGGACTGGTCGTCCTGTCGGCCGGATACGGGGAGAGCGGGGCCGAGGGCCTGGCCCGCCAGCGCGAACTGGTGCGGCAAGTGCGCTCGTACGGGATGAGGCTGATTGGACCGAACGCCTTCGGGGTGATCAACACGGCTCCCGAGGTGGAGCTGAACGCCTCCCTCGCCCCCGCGCCGGCCCCCGCGCGCGGGAGGGTCGGCCTGTTCACCCAGTCCGGGGCGATCGGCATCGCGCTGCTCTCCGGGCTGCTGCGGCGCGGGGAGGGGCTGTCCTCCTTCATCTCCGCCGGGAACCGGGCCGACGTCTCCGGCAACGACATCCTCCAGTACTGGTACGACGACGAGGCCACCGACGTCGCGCTCATGTACCTGGAGACCCTGGGCAACCCGAGGAAGTTCACCCGGCTCGCCCGGCGCACCGCGGCCGTCAAGCCGGTGGTCGTCGCCAAGGGGGGCCGGCACACCCCCGCCGGGCACGTGGTCCCCGGCACCCGGCTGCCCGAGGCGACGGTTTCGGAGCTGCTGCGGCAGGCGGGAGTCATCAGGGTCGACACGGTGACGGAGCTGGTGGACGTCGGCCTGCTGCTGGCCTCGCAGCCCGTACCGGCCGGGCCGCGGGTGGCCATCCTCGGCAACTCCGAATCGCTCGGGGTCCTCACCTACGACGCCTGCCTGACGGAGGGGCTGCGGCCGCTCGCGCCGCTCGACCTGACCACGGCCGCCTCGCCGGAGGACTTCCGCACGGCCGTCGCCACGGCGCTGGCCTCGCCGGACAACGACGCCGTCGTCGTCACCGCGATCCCGTGGGTGAGCGAGCACGCGCTCGCCGACGATCTGGCGGAGGCCCTGCGGGCTGCGGTCGCCGCGCACCCCGGCAAGCCGGTGGCCGTGGTCCATGTGGAGCTGGGCGCCCTGGCGGAGGCGCTCTCGGCGGCCACGGCTCCGGCAGCCGCGACGGCCCTCGCGGACGCGCTCCCCGCCACGCTGCCGACGCCCGCGACGGCCCTGGCGGCCCTGGCCTCCGGGTCCGCGGCCAGGACCGACGCCGTGCCCGCCGCCTCCGACGGACCCGCCGCCTCCGCCACCGCCTCCGTCGTGCCCGCCGCCTCCGCCGGATCCGCCACCCCCGCCGTGCCCGTCGCCGCGGCGGGGGTGGCGGTCCAGCCCGACCCGGCCTCCGCCGCCGCGGGGAGCGAGGCCCCGCCCGCTCCCGGCACCACCCGGATCCCGAGCTACCCCGCCGCCGAGCGGGCGGTCAAGGCCGTGGCCGAAGCCGTCCGGTACGGCCAGTGGCGCCGGGGCATCGCCGAGGTCGGGCAGGTGCCCGAGTTCGAGGACATCGACGAGAGCGGGGCCGCCGGGCAGCTCTCCCGCCTGCTGGCCGGCGTAGGGGAGGAGGAGGTGGCGACCCTGGACGACCCCGATGCCCGCGAGCTGCTCGCCCGGTACGGGATCCGGGTGCTCTCCACGCTCCCGGCCCCCAGCGCCGACGCCGCGGTGCGCGCCGCCGCGGTCCTCGGCTACCCCGTCGCACTCAAGACCACCGCCCCGCACCTGCGCCACCGCGCCGACCTCGGCGGGGTCCGCCTCGACCTCACCACCGAGGCCGAGCTGCGCCGCTCGTACGAGGAGCTCACCCACGCCCTGGGCAAACCGCAGGAGCTGCTCCCCGTGGTCCAGTCGATGGTCCCCCGGGGCGTCGACACCGTCATCCGCTCGGTCATCGACCCCGCGGCCGGCGCCGTACTGTCCTTCGGGCTCTCCGGGGTCGCCTCCGAACTGCTCGGCGACACCGCCCACCGGCTGGTTCCCGCCACCGACAAGGACGCGGCGAGCCTGATCCGCTCGATCCGCACCGCTCCGCTGCTCTTCGGCTGGCGCGGCAGCGACCCCGTGGACACCCCCGCCCTGGAGGAGCTGCTCCTGCGCCTCTCCCGCCTCGTCGACGACCACCCCGAGGTGGTCGGGGTCGCCCTGGAGCCCGTCGTCGTCGCCACCGAGGGGCTGTCCGTGCTCAGCGCGAGCGTCCGCGTCGCCCACCCGCCTGCCCGCGGCGACCTCGGCCCGCGGACCCTGCCCAGCTACTGAGGTCCGGGGCGGCCGAGGTGCCCCATACGGGCCTTAGGATGGACCTCATGGCGAAATCCGGTACGACGACCCAGGGGCTGCGCACGGCGATCGAGCGCAGCGGCTACTACCCGGCCCTCGTGGCCGAGGCCGTGGAGGCCGCGGTAGGCGGCGAGCCGATTTCGTCGTACCTGGTCCACCAGGAGACGACCTTCGACTCCAACGAGGTGCGCCGGCACGTCACCGTGCTGGTCCTCACCGGCAACCGCTTCATCGTCAGCCACACCGACGAGCAGGCCGCCGACGCCGGGTCCCCGTCGCCGTACGCGACCACCTCCACCGAGTCGGTCAAGCTGGCCAGCATCTCCTCCGTGGTGCTCAGCCGCGTCGTCGCCAACCCGGAGTCCTACACTCCCGGCACCCTGCCCCGCGAGGTCGTCCTGACCATCGGCTGGGGCGCGGTCTCGCGCATCGACCTGGAGCCCGCCGCCTGCGGAGACCAGAACTGCGACGCCGACCACGGCTACACCGGCAACTCCACCGCGGACGACCTCAGCCTGCGCGTCAGCGAGGCCGGCGACGGCCCCGAGGCGGTCCGCCAGACCCTGGTCTTCGCGCAGGCGCTCTCCGAGGCCACCGCAGCCACGTCCGCCACCCCCGCCCGCTGATGGCGTACTCCACCGCGCAGAGCTGGCAGGACGAGCCGGAGCTGCTGGACCTGGCCGGCGCCCCGGTGCCGCACTACGGCACCGGCTCGCTCGCCGACCTGCTGCCCACCCTCGTGGCCGGCCAGGGCGTACCCGGCTTCGAGGCCTCGATCGCCGAGCTGACCCCGGCCGACCGGAACTGCGTGTTCCTGGTCGACGGCATGGGCTGGGAACAGATCAAGGCCCACCCGGACGAGGCCCCGTACCTCACCTCGCTCCTCTCCACCTCGCGCGGCGGCACCGGCCGCCCGATCACCGCGGGCTTCCCGGCGACCACCGCCACCTCGCTGGCCTCCGTCGGCACCGGCCTGCCGCCCGCGCGGCACGGCCTGCCCGGCTACACCGTGCGCAATCCCGCC
Source organism: Streptomyces sp. CA189 (assembly GCF_056428985.1). Classification (NCBI taxonomy): domain Bacteria; kingdom Bacillati; phylum Actinomycetota; class Actinomycetes; order Kitasatosporales; family Streptomycetaceae; genus Streptomyces; species Streptomyces sp. CA189. The sequence continues at coordinate 73,508 of NZ_JBWJVM010000005.1, forward strand.
ACCGGCGAACTGATGAACCAGCTCCGCTGGCACCCGTGGACCTCGCCCAAGCCCTGGCAGCCGTACCCGACGGTCTTCCAGCAGGCGGACGCGGCCGGGGTGGCCACCGCGCAGGTGTCCTCGCCGGCCTTCCAGACCACCCCGCTCACGAAGGTCGCGCTGAGCGGCGGCACCTTCCTCGGCCGGATGACCGGCGAGGAGCGCATGGACCTCGCGGCCGAGCGGCTCGCGGCCGGCGACCGCTCGCTCGTGTACACGTACTACAGCGAGCTCGACGGGGCCGGCCACCGGCACGGCGTCGACTCCGACGCCTGGCGCGGCCAGCTCATGTACGTGGACCGGCTGGTCCAGCGGCTCGCCGAGCAACTGCCGCCGCGCACCGCCCTGTACGTGACCGCCGACCACGGCATGGTGGACGTCCCCTTCGACGAGGACTCCCGCATCGACTACGACGACGACTGGGAACTCGGCGCGGGCGTGGCCCTGCTGGGCGGCGAGGGCCGGGCCCGGCACGTGTACGCCGTACCGGGCGCCGAGGCCGACGTCCTGACCGTCTGGCGCGAGGTCCTCGGCGACCGCTTCTGGGTCGCGAGCCGGGCGGAAGCCCTGGAACTGGGCTGGTTCGGGGCACCGGGCGAATGCGACGAGCGGGTACTCGGCCGCATCGGCGACGTGATCGCCGCCGCCCAGGCCGACGTGGCGATCACCGCCTCGCGGGCCGAGCCCAACGAGTCGGCCCTCGCGGGCATGCACGGCTCCATGACCCCGGCGGAGCAGCTGGTCCCGCTGCTCGAAATCCGCTCCTGACGCTCCGAGCCCAGACCTTCCGCTTCCCTTCCCCCTCTTCCTTCGAAAGGCCTTGTACCCCCCATGCCCGAGCTGGTGTTCTTCTCCGGAACGATGGACTGCGGAAAGAGCACACTGGCGCTCCAGATTGCCCACAACCGCGACGCTCGCGGCCTGCAAGGCGTGATCTTCACCCGTGACGACCGCGCGGGCGAGGGTAAGCTGTCCTCCCGCCTGGGTCTGGTGACGGAGGCGGTCGAGGCGCCGGAGGGCATGGACCTGTACGCGTACGTCGTCGCCCAGCTCACCAAGGGCGGCAAGGCGGACTACGTGATCGTGGACGAGGCGCAGTTCCTGGCCCCGGCCCAGATTGACCAGTTGGCCCGCATTGTGGACGACCTCGACATGGACGTGTTCGCCTTCGGTATCACCACGGACTTCCGTACCAAGCTGTTCCCGGGCTCGCAGCGCCTGATCGAGCTGGCGGACCGCCTGGAGCAGCTCCAGGTGGAGGCCCTGTGCTGGTGCGGCGCCCGCGCCACCCACAACGCCCGCACGGTGGGCGGCGAAATGGTCGTCGAGGGCGCCCAGGTCGTCGTCGGCGACGTGAACCGCCCGGCGGGGGAGATCGGCTACGAGGTCCTGTGCCGCCGCCACCACCGCAAGCGGATGACCTCGGCTGCGGCCCACGCCGGCGCCCTCTCCCCGGACGTTCTCCCGGTCAGCCACGCCTGACCGTCCTCCTCGGTACGGGTGCACCTGCGGCCTGGCGCCGGAAGCGTCCCAGGAGTCCTGAGGGGAACCGGCGGGGTCCCCGCTAGCGTTTCCCTCTAGGACGCTGACCGGCGCTGGAGGGGATACGAGCCATGGAACTGACCGGAGAAATCGTCGCGATACGGGATGGTCGGGGCAATCCGGCACGCCTGGTGGGGGAGTTCCGCCGTGCCGTGCTGCTCGTTCCGCTCGCCGACGGTCCAGATGGTGGTCTGATGTCGGCGGTTTCGGGTGGTGTCCGCTGGATCTACGCGTTCACCGATGAGGAAGCGCTGGCCCGGTTCGCCGAGGCGCGCGGGGAGTCCGGCCGGGAGTGGGAGTACCTCTCGGTGCTGGGCGCGCGGCTGGTCGATGCGGTGGTTCCGATGGCGGACCGCCCGGCCGGTGTGGCCGTGAACGTCGCGGACGGGGACGGGGACGGGTCGATGTTCTTCCCGCCCGTTGCGGGGATCGTTCCCGAGGGCAGCGCCGTCGATCTCGGCGATCGTGGGGAGGCTGCCTGATGGCGGGGAACGGGGACCTGGAGGTTTCGCCGGCGGCGGTCAAGAACATCCGGGACGGGCTGCGGGCGGCGATCGGGGAGCTGCGCGAGTCGGGGGACGCGGCCGGCGCGTCGATGGGTGCGGGTTTCGAGAACCTGGCGATGACGGGGATGGAGGCCGGGCACGCCGGGCTGGCCACCGATTTCGAGGATTTCTGCGAGCGCTGGGAGTGGGGTGTTCGCAGTCTCGTGCAGGACGCGAGCACGCTGGCCCAGTCGTTGGGGATCGCGGCGGGCTCGGTGTGGGAGGAGGAGCAGTACCTTCACGGCACGTTCAGGGTGGTGGCGAACGCGGCGTACGGCAATCCGCATGCCAGTGAGGACGAGATCGAGAAGAAGCCGTGGGGAGAGATCTTCTCCGCGGACGTCTACAAGCCTGATTACAGCGCGGAGTCCTTCGAGAAGGGCAACGAGCAGATGCGGCAGACCTGGTCGGACACCGGTGACCAGCTCACCTCCACGGGCAGGATCGGTTCGTTGAAGGATCTGCTGGAGCAGGCGAAGCGTGATGGGGTCGGTCACTGATGGGGTGGCGGGATTTCGTTCCGGACGGGGTCGAGGGCTGGGCCGAGGACCGGGTCGAGGACGTCGGTGATGTCGTCGAGTGGGCCGGTGACAAGACGGCCGGTCTGGCGGAGGACGTCGGTCTGGACGGTGCGGGGGACTGGATCCGCGACAAGAGCCGCTCGGCCGCCAACCGACTGGGCGCGGATGTCGCGGAGCTGGAGCTCGGTCAGACCGAGGACCCGAACAAGCTGGTCTACGGCAGTGTGGCGAAGATCCGCGCGCAGGTTTCCCACCTGAACGACTTCAAGGCTTCCTTCGACAAGGTCGGCAACGGGCTGAAGGGGATGGGGGAGCCGGACGGCCTGAAGGGCAAGACGGCTGATTCGTTCCGGGAGTCGGTGGCGAAGGAGCCGCCGCGCTGGTTCAAGGCGGCCGAGGCGTTCGGGAAGGCCGCCGACGCGATGGGCCGGTTCGCGGAGACCGTGGAGTGGGCGCAGGGGCAGGCCAAGGAGGCGTTGGAGGAGTACAACCGGGCGAAGAAGGTCTCCACCGAGGCCCGCGGCGCGCACAACAAGCTGGTCGACACCTACAACGAGGCGCTGAAGGCGAAGCAGGACCCGTTGCCGCCGCGCCCTTCGGAGAACTTCACCGACCCGGGGACTTCGCTCGCCACGGCCGCGCAGGACAAGCTCGACAGCGCCCGCAAGCAGCGCAACGACGTCGCGGAGACGGTCCGTACGGCGGTCCGTGCCGCACGTGACGCGGCTCCGCCGAAGCCCTCGTACGCGAAGCAGCTCGGCGACGGCATGGACTATCTGGACCTCGCCGGGACGCACCTGGCGGGCGGTGTCATCAAGGGCACGGCGGGGATCGTGAACTTCGCGCGGGCGCTGAACCCGATGGACCCGTACAACCTGACGCATCCGGCCGAGTACGTGACGAACCTGAACTCGACGGCGGCGGGTCTGGTCACGCTGGCCAACGACCCGATGGGCGCGGGCAAGAAGATGCTCGACGAGTTCATGAAGGACCCCTCCGAGGGCATCGGCAAGCTGATCCCGGAGCTGATCGGTTCCAAGGGCCTGGGTGCCCTGAAGAAGGTCGGCTCGGCCGCCAAGCTCGCCGACGACATCCCGACCGGCCCAGGGCGCAGGGGCCTGGACGCGGACGGCCCGCACGTGAGCGAAACGCCCGATGTTGCAAAGCGGTACGACAATACCGACCCGATCGACCTGGCCACTGGCCGGATGTTCCTACCGCAGACCGACATCGTGCTGCCCGGCACCCTGCCCCTGGCCTTCATCCGGCGCGCGGAATCGGGGTACACCCTCGGCCGCTGGTTCGGGCCGACCTGGGCGTCGACGATCGACCAGCACCTGGAGGTCGACCCCGAGGGCGTCGTGCTCGTCACCGAGGACGGCCTGATCGTCGCCTACCCGCATGCCGCCCCCGGCGTCCCCGTCATGCCGGTGTCCGCCTCCGCGCCCCGACACCCCCTCGAGCGCACTCCGGACGGCGACTGGACGCTCACCGACCCCGCCGCCGGGCAGGTCCGCCGCTTCACCCCGCCCGCCGGCGACCCGGACGGCGACGGCATCGCGCCGATCGCCCAGCTGGAGGACCGCAACGGCAACCTCGTCACCTTCGAGTTCGACGCTCACGGCACCCCACTCGGCATAGCCCACTCGGGCGGATACCGCCTTCGCTTCGAGACCGCCGAAGGCCGCATCACCGCCCTCCACCTCGACGGCGGCCCGCGCATCCTCGCCTACGGCTACACGGCCGGACATCTCACGGGGGTCGTCAACTCCTCCGGCCTGCCGCTCCGCTTCAGCTACGACGACCGTGGCCGCATCACCTCCTGGACCGACACCAACAACCGCTCCTACACCTACGCCTACGACGAGCAGAACCGCTGCGTCGCGGAGGGCGGCGGCGAGGGACACATGGTGCTGCGCCTGGCCTACGACGCCGTTGACGAGGCAACGGGCCACCGCGTGACCGAGACCGTCACGGGTGAGGGGCACACTCGCCAGTACCTCGTCGACGACACGTACAAGATCGTGGCCGACACCGATCCCCTCGACAACACCACGCGCTACGTGCGCGACCGCCGCAACCGTTTGCTCGCACAGACGGATCCGCTCGGCCGCACCACCTCCTATCGCCACGACGACGACGGCAACCTCGTCTCCGTGACGCGCGCCGATGGGCGCGAGAGCACGGCCCGCCACAACGAGTTCGGCCAGCCCGTCCACGTCAGAAGGGCCGACGGCCATGTGGTCCGGTACGCCTACGACGGGCGCGGCAACCGGATCTCGGCCACCGACTCGTTCAACAGGACCACCCGCTTCACCTACGACGAGGCGGGCGGCCTCACCTCGGTCACCGACCCCCAGGGCAGCACGACCGCCATCCGCTGCGACCGCGTCGGCCTCCCCGTCGAAGTCACCGATCCGCTCGGTGCCACCACCCGCTTCGAGCGGGACGCCTTCGGCCGACCCACCGCCGTCACCGACCCGACAGGCGCCACCACGCACCTGGAGTGGACGGTCGAGGGCAGGCCGGCCCGCCGCGTCCACGCGGACGGCGCCATGGAGAGCTGGACCTGGGACGGTGAGGGCAACTGCACCAGCCACACCGACCGGCTCGGCGGGGTCACCCGGTTCGAGTACACCGAGTTCGATGTCCTCACTGCCCGCACGGGCCCTGACGGCGTCCGCTACACCTTCCGGCACGACGCAGAACTGCGCCTCACCGAGGTGACCAGCCCCCAGGGCCTGACCTGGAACTACACGTACGACCCCGCAGGACGCCTGACGTCCGAGACCGACTTCGACGACCGCACGATCACCTACGTCCACGGGCCCACCGGCAGCCTCGTCTCCCGCACGAACGCACTGGGTCAGACCACCGCATTCGAGCGCAACGCACTCGACCAGATCGTTCGCAAGGACGCTGACGGCAACGTCACCACCTACGCCTACGACCTCACCGACCAGCTCGCCCACGCCCAGGGCCCCGACGGAACGACCGTCACCCTGCTGCGCGACCGCGAGGGTCGCCTGCTGTCGGAGACCGTCGACGGACGCGCCCTCACCTACGTTTACGACGAGCTGGGCCGGCGTACCGGCCGCACCACGCCGACCGGTGCGACGGCCAAGTGGAGCTACGACGGCGCAGGCCGCCGCACGACCATGACGGCCTCCGGCCGCTCTCTCGACTTCACGTACGACGCCGCGGGACGTGAGGTGACGCGCCGTGTCGGCGACGACCTCGCCCTGGACCACGTCTTCGACCCCGTGGGACGCCTCACGGCCCAGACGGTTACCGGCCCGGCCGGGGCTCGCGTGCGGCACCGCTGCTACAGTTACCGGGCGGACGGTCACCTCACCGCGGTCGATGATGCCGGCAGGGGCCGGCAGGAATACGAGCTCGACGCTGCCGGGCGGGTCACCGCGGTCCGGGCAGCCGACTGGACCGAGAGCTACGTCTACGACCAGGCCGGGAACCAGACCTTCGCGTCATGGCAGACGGACCACACCGGCCATGTGGCCAACGGCGAGCGCACTTACGAGAAGAACCGGATCCTCCGCGCGGGAGCCGTGCGCTACGAGCACGACGGGCTCGGCCGCGTCACCGTGCGGCGCAAGACGCGTCCGTCCCGCAAGCCGGACGTCTGGCGCTACGAGTGGGATGTCGAGGACCGTCTCGTATCCGCCACCACTCCGGACGGCACCGTGTGGCGCTACCTCTACGACCCCCTCGGCCGCCGCACGGCCAAGCTCCGCCTGGCCGAGGACGATGGGACCGTCACCGAGCGGATCGACTTCACCTGGGACGGGAACACCCTGTGTGAGCAGACCAGTAGCTCGAGTGATCTGCCTCACCGGGTCGCGATCACGTGGGACCACCAAGACATCCGGCCGATAGCCCAAACCGAACGCATTCTCGACGCATCCTGGGAAGAAATAGACTCCCGGTTCTTCGCGATCGTCACCGACCTGGTCGGCACCCCCACCGAGCTCATCGACGAGTCCGGCAACGTGGCGTGGCACAACCGTTCCACGCTGTGGGGCATCACCACGTGGGCAGCGAACAGCACCGCCTATACGGCTCTCCGCTTTCCGGGTCAGTACGCCGACCCTGAGACCGGCCTCCATTACAACTACTTCCGCCACTACGACCCCGAGAACGCCCGCTATCTCACCCCGGACCCCCTCGGCCTCACCCCGGCGCCGAACCCCTCCACCTACGTGACGAATCCGCACGCGTGGACGGACTACCTGGGCCTGGCGCCGGACTACATCCCGATCTACCGCACGCCGAAGGGGGCCCACGCCCAGTACGAGCTCGACCACGGGCCGAACCCGGCCAACCACCAGCCCGGGGTGGACATCGGTGGCGGTATCATCTCGGACGGCAAGATCTACTTCGGTGAACGGGCCGTGGCTGCGGAGTACGCCGGACCGACGGGAGCGAACTTCGCCAAGGGAATGGTCAAGTACGAAATGCACCCGTCATTCCTCGAAGAGTTCGGCGACCATGCGAAGGTCCACGACAGGAACGGGCCGAACGGCGCGCCGCGCATCGAGTTCGAGATCCCCGTGGACAGGCTCGACCGGTTCAACGAGCTCACCCAGAACCGCAGCTGGGTCGAAATCTTTGGAGGGCCCCAATGAGGTTCCGTGATCACCAAGAACTCGACGTGACGGTCGTCGCGGTCGCCCCCGTGGGCGCAAAGGTGGAAGTGGACGGATCCGACGGCGTATTCGGATTCGTCGACCAGGTGAAGCACCCGTCCTGGTGGGACGAGAACGTGGCGCCGCTGCACGCCGGCGAAAAGCTCCACGTCTGTGTGCTGGACGCCACCCGCGAGCCGTTTCCCCGTCTCAGCGCGCTCCAGAACGACATCGACATCGCCCGGCGACTGAGAGGCGACGCCTAGCACGGCAACGGTGTCACCCTCACGGAGGAGGACGACGACTACTGGGGAGCCTGCCGCCGATCGCTGGGCCCGGCAGCCTCGGTCGCGCGTGACACAGGCGTGAGTTGGTGGTTGGTCGAGAAAGAAGACACTGGCGCTCCAGATCGCCCACAATCGCGACGCGCGGGGCCTGCAGGGCGTGATCTTCACCCGTGACGACCGCGCGGGCGAGGGCAAGCTGTCCTCCCGCCTCGGCCTGGTGACGGAGGCGGTGGAAGCACCGGAGGGCATGGACCTGTACGCGTACGTGGTCGCCCAGCTCTCGGCGGGCGGCAAGGCGGATTACGTGATCGTGGACGAGGCGCAGTTCCTGGCTCCTGCCCAGATCGACCAGCTGGCCCGGATCGTGGACGACCTCGACATGGACGTCTTCGCCTTCGGCATCACCACGGACTTCCGTACGAAGCTCTTCCCCGGCTCCCAGCGCCTGATCGAGCTGGCGGACCGCCTGGAACAGCTCCAGGTGGAGGCCCTGTGCTGGTGCGGCGCCCGCGCGACGCACAACGCCCGAACGATAGACGGCGAAATGGTGGTCGAAGGCGCCCAGGTCGTCGTCGGCGACGTGAACCGCCCGGCGGAGGAGATCGGCTACGAGGTACTCTGCCGCCGCCACCACCGCAAGCGCATGACCTCGGCCGCGGCCCACGCCGGCGCCCTCTCCCCGGACGTCCTCCCGGTCAACCACGCCTGACGCTGTCGCGAGGTGGGAGCTCCTCTCTGCTGGATCGGGCCGATCAGAGGAGCACCCCGGTGGGCGTGGCGCTCTAGTCGAACGGGTCCGGGGGTGGCCCAAGCTCTGCGCGGCGCGCTCCGACACTCTGCTGAACCCACGCATCGGTGGGGTCTGGTCCGGGATTCTCCAGGGCTTGATTCCACAGTTCGCGAAGGTGTGGACGAAGCGACTTGTGATATCCATCGCCGATGTCAACGACGTCCTCGGGGTCGAGGTCTCCCAGATCACAGAAGGCCGCAAGGACTGCTTCCACTGCGCGCCAGTCAGTTGGCACCGTCCCGTGCAGCATCCTCCGGACGGTCTCGCGGCTCGCAGTGCCCTCCAGGTCGTTTCGTCGGGCAATGACGTCCCTGACCAGTCTCAATGGGGGTCGCCCAGCGTCTCGGTAGAGGTGGAACAGAAGGGCGGAGAACCGGCGTCGAGCGCCCGGTGGCAACTCGGCTTCACTCGGCATGTAGATGATCTTCGGCATTGCGCTCCGTCCGAGTTGGTCCTGGCACCACGCGGCATCCAATGGCTCAGGATCACTCAACTCACCTTTGTATCGGCATGAATTGGTGACTCGACGCCTTAGTGCGTCCAGCTCGATCAACCGCCTTCCGCATTGGGGGAGGCTGGCTTCCGAACCTAGTTCTGGAGAGGAAGACAGTGCCGAATGAAGAGTCCCGCGATGGAATGGCCATGTCCGCGCTGTGGCGTAGGAGGACGCTTGTAGGTGTCTTGTTCGTCGTGCTGGTGGTCGCGGGCCTCGTGCTCTTCGCGCCTACAGACAGAGCGGCCCTTCTGGTGCAGCTAATCTCCTCGGCAACAGCCCTTGCAGCCGCCATCGTTCCGCTCTGCCGACGCCGGAGCCGTGAGGAGTAGACGTGGCAGCGGACAAGTCCAGGCCCTGTGCGAGTGCCGTGCCCGTGCGAACCGCACGCCCGTACGGTAGGCAGCGAAATGGTGGTTCAGGCTGCCCAATCGGCGGTCAGTGAGGCGTTGACCACTCCTGGGCCCCGCAGTGTTGGGCAAGCACATCGGAGGGTAGAGAGAGTTCACCTGAGAGTGCGTCTCTCTAGAGCTACGCGACCGGATGCGACAGAGGGCTGGGAAGATGAGGGCCATGTGACGTCGTCCGGCCGCCTTCCACGTCCACTGTCATTCGACCGGCACGCTGGCCCAGGGGATCCGCGGCTATTCGAAGAGCCGCGTATTGTCGCCCCCGATCCACTTGTCGCTGACCTGGGTTGTGGCGGGGATGACCTCCGGATAGCGGTCCGCCAAGTACTCCTGGTGAATCTCTTCGCCGGTCCTCCGATCCGCGATGACCTTTACACCGCTCATCTTCATCTTCTTCAGAGTGCCGATGGACTCTCCCGAGATGAGAGCATTGAACGCCTTGATGGCCTGCGCGGACTGCTGCACACTGTCCCGGCTGACGATCCCTCGATTTACGTTGAGCATGGTGTTCGTGTACATGGCCCTGGGGTCTCGTCCGACGAACTCACGACTGGCGTCACCGATGCGGTCGAAGAACAGGTCCGCAACCTGCTCCGTCCACCCGTCGGTGATGATCTTGTAGGCGACGGCCAAGCCGGTGGCGCTGGCGTGGCACTGCTTTCCCTTCCCGACCAGGCGTAGGATGCGATCCTCTTCGACCGGCCACTTCAGTACCAGCTCCTGCAGCTGCTCGGCCGTGAGTCGGCCGCTGGTCCATCGTGTCCAGTGGAGGCCGGCGGCACGGTTGGCAAGGATTTTCAACGCGGCGCCGTAGACGTTGGAGTTGCTCTGCTTCATGTGAGTGATCTGGGCGACGAAGTCTCCCGCGGTGCGGACGCGGCCTCCGTCGATGGCGGCGAACGTGTCCGGGGCGAGGTTGTACGTGACCTGCGCGGTTACCGTCATGTCGGTCTCGATTAGCGCGGCGGCGCGATGCTGCCCGTCGATGAGGCAACCGTGCCAGTCGAGTGCAAATCCTTGATGAGTGGTGCGGAACTGCCCCCCACGCAGAATGCTCTTGAACTTGTCGACGTTGGAACGCTTAAGGGGGACCCGATTACACGTCCTCTTCTCCATCCAGCTTGCGCACTTCGCTGGTGTCACCTCGATGATCTCGGAGTAAACCGGCGGAGTCTTGACGCTTTCGCTTGCCATGGATGCTGTCCTCTCCCGCGCGTACGGTCGCGTCCTATGGGGGCCGTAGATGACGCGACTGCGCGTCTTCTCTCCGAGAGGCTATGAAGCGGTGGCATCCTGTAGCAGCGGAAGTCAGATCCTGTCGCGCATTGACGCGGATGCTTCATTCTTCGGCGGGGTGCCTTCTGTTTGTGATGGAACATGCACTTTCCCATGGCTCAAGGCGCCTGAACGTGAGGCCACGTGTCAGGTCGAGGGCGCCCCGCCGGCGGTGCTGGTTCCGGTCCGGCGGGGCGTCGACAGGCTGTCGGCCGCGTGGCCGATGACCAAGCAGTTTCATCGTCTAGAGGCGTGCAGCAGAGGGGTCGCGTGCGCCAACCATGGACACTCCTCGGTGTGCTTGCAGGCGAGAGGCTGCCGTCTGCGATTGCTCGCGGTGCGAGCCTGGGCAGCTGTCTCCGACAGGGTTCAGGACCGGCAAGCAACTGTGACGGGGGAGGCGACGTCATCCAGTCGGCAGCAGCCCCGGCCTGCCGAAGTCGCAGTCGATCCGCTCTGTTTGCAGACTGCTTGCGTGCTCGGAAGTCGGTCATGGGTGTGCGTTGGGCGGATGCGTGCCGGATCTCGGCTCCGAAGGACATGTCGGCCGGGAGCCTGTTGGTCCTGGGGACCGGCCGGCGGAAGGCTGCGTTTGGGCCAAGGACACATCGGGGCACGCGTGCACGGATTCGGTTGAGGTCGACATGCGGAAGTGGAGCGTTGGATCTGGAGCATCGGACAGAGGGTTTCGCTACCGCCCCGCCAGTGGTCCCAGGGTCCAACCGGTACCGCCACCCGCACTGCCCAGCCCTCGGTTCCCTCTGCTGTCGGGCCGCAGCAGCAGCGCTTCCAGATCTGGCTGAACTCCCTGCGAGCAGGGGATGTCTCGGGTCGACGAAGGGCATTCGGGCCGGTACCTGGAACCACTCTGCGCCTTGGTCTCACTCTTGGTGACGAGGTGTGGGAGGGGTTCGTAGCTCTGACCCCAGAGGGGGTGGCGATCACGGACTGCTCCGCCGATCCGTCCACGAGGCCCACATGTCCGGCGTGAGTGTGCAGCCCGGTCAGGAGCAGGCCGGTGGATTCGCGCCCGCGGTCGTCCTGGCGCCGCACCCACACGAGCGCCCGTCCGCCGGCCGGTAGTGCGGCGAGGGCCCGTACGGACTCAGTGAGAGCCGAGAACTCGCTGACCTCCAGGACAGGGCCCAGCTTCGCCATCGTCGCGGCGAACCAGTCGGCGTCCCCGGAAGCGGGCGTCGGACCCGTTGCCTCGCCCCGGTTCCAGGCGTCGAGGAATCCCCAAGGGGCGGAGTTGGGCAGCAGGAACGGCTCCTCGGGCCCCTTCGGCACCACCACGGCGGCATCGAGCATCGAGTGGCGCCAGTCTTGGCTGCGCAGGGAGGCCGTGGTCTGGCAGGCGAACAGCCACCCGCGTGGGGTCTCGTCCCCGGCATCGGGCGATACCAGTTGGACGGGATCCGTGTACGTGGACCTGAGCCACTCCTCGCCCTTGATCCGGGCTGCCGCGAGGCCACCGGCCGTCCGGGGAACCCCGGTCTTCACCCGGGCGAAGACCAGCTCCCTCAGCCCGACAGCATCCAGCCGCGCCAGACCACCCGTCATCCCGTCCAGGAACACCACGGTTCCGTTGTTGTTGTGCGCGTACACGAGGTGGCCACTGACCTCAGTCCCGCGGATCGCCCGCCGCACCCACACCACACCCTGTGTGCCGGGCCCGGACTTCTCGGCCTGCGCGATCACCTCGTCCCAGTTGGCACACCGCAACTGCTCCGCCGTCGGGAAGTAGCGCCGTAGCAGGAGCTGCCACCACCCCGGCGCCTCGTGAGCCGGCTGCCATGGCAGCGGGGACGACGGCCGGCCCGCGATCGCAGCGGCCACCGTGACCACGCATCCACGCGAGTTCAGTCGCAGCGCCTGCCTCTCCGGATCACGCTCCACCGTGTCCTGCGTGTACGCCGCAGCATCGCCCCAAGGATCATCGGCCGCCGGGTGGAACGGCACCCCAAGGTCCTGGGCACCACCACGGAAGCAGCCAGCATAGGGGTCCGTGGATATCCGGGCTGCTCGATCACCTGACACGCGAACAGCCTCGTGCCGGCATCCTCGGCGATCGCGTCGATGCTCTGCTGCGTGTCGTACCTGATGATCCAGGCCAGGTCGTGTTCCTCGCTCAACTGCGGCTGGACGACGACTGCCCACGGCTCGTGGGCGAATGCCTGCACAAGGTAGGGGCGCGCGCCGCTTCCACGGCCTCGTTCAACGTGAGCATCTCTCTGGTTCCTGACCGTGCTAGCGATAGGGGACATGAGCGATTTCGCTGACGTTCAGTGTCTCCAACCTGGCCAGCGTCCCGGTGTGGCCATCCAGGAAGACCACTCCGTGAGGAGTGTTCACAGCGTTGAAGACGCGGCCGATCCCGCCGTGGCAGGAAATGGCGACGACGCTGCGCGAATCCGGCCCACGTACGGGATGTCACCCTGCGGTCCGGCCCCGGCGGAGGTCACAGCCCGTGCGTCGGCGCAGATTCCGTCCGCGGCTGCTCGTGACATGGACGTCCATGTCCCCAGCCGGATCAACCAGGCAGACATGGACCCCTGCTGGAGTACGACGTCCCTAAACTGACGCCGGAACAGATCTCGGAATTCGTTCGAAGGGCTCATGACTATGGCGGCTGACGCCCACCGGCTCCTCATCGTCTTGGTCGAGAGCGTAGATGCCTCACGGGCCGTGTGCGTGGTGCGGAGCCTGCACGGCTCCGCACGCGTCGGGACGCTTTACCGGCTGCCTTCTCCGGCGGGCGGAACCGTGGAACTGGCGGAGATCGAGTGGTACGGGCATCCCCGGGAGGTGCTGGACGAAATGCACCACGGGAAGGTCTGCCTCGTCGGGTCCGGTGCGGGGGCGCTGCGGGCCGAGGAAGACCTGGCGGTGCAGGAACGGAGGTGACCGGACCGCCGATCCAGGGCAAGCTCGGGGGGCCGGCCGTTTCCAGGTGGAGGCTCCGTGCTGGTGTGGCGCCCGCGCGACGCACAACGCCCGCATGGTGGGCGGCGAGATGGTCGTGGAGGGCGCTCAGGTGGTCGTCGACGACGTGAACCGCCCGGCGGAGGAGATCGGCTACGAGGTCCTCTGCCGACACCACCGCAGGCACATGACCTCGGCCGCGTCCCGGTCGGGGGCCCTCTCCCCGCACGTCCGTTTCGAGCACGACGCCCTGGGCCGGGTCACGCTCCGCCAGAAGACCCGTCTCTCCCGCAAGCGGGACACATGGCGCTATGCGTGGGACACCGAGAACCGTCTCACCTCCGTGACCACCCCTGACGGGACACGGTGGAGGTACCGCTACGATCCGCTCGGCCGCCGCACCGCGAAACAGCGTCTGGCGGCCGACAGTGAGAGCGTGGCCGAGGAAGTGCTGTTCACCTGGGACGGCATGACCCTGTGCGAACAGACCACGCTCCAGCCGGACGCCCCGCACACGGTCGCCCTCACCTGAGACCACCGCGGCGACGTCGCCCTGGCCCAGCGAGCGGATCCTCACGGCCGACGACCGCCGGCAGGAGATCGACCGCCGCTTCTTCGCCATCGCCACGGACCTGATCGGCACTCCCACCGAGCTGATCGACGAATCCGGCGACATCGCGTGGCGCAGCCGGTCCACCCTGTGGGGCACCACCGCCTGGTCCCGCGACAGCGCCACCTACACTCCGCTCCGCTTCCCGGGCCGGTACTACGACCCCGAGACCGGGCTCCACTACAACCTCTTCCGGCACTACGACCCCGAAACGGCCCGCTACCTCACGCTCGACCGCTGGGACTGGGGCCCGCGCCCAACCCCTCCACCTACGTCGAGAACCCGCACTCCTGGACCGACCCGCTGGGGCTCGCCCCGTGTCCGAGGGGCGCGCGACCACATGACGGCGGACGGGACGAAGATCGCTGATGGTACGTTCTGGTCGGCCTGGAAGCCGGGCGACAAACAGTTCCAGGGAATCATCGACAAAGGGTATTTGTGGTGACCGGTTCGGAACACGGGGATTCGGAACACGTCGGCGCACCGGACGTGCGGGCCGTGCTCGGCCGGGACGGCACCTTCGCCCCGTCCTGGCTGCGCGGCAAATCGGTGACCCCGGTGCCCGCGGGCACCCGGCTCGACGCGGCGCTGGGCCGCCGGATCGCGGCCGGCTGCCGTGCGGTCGGGTCTCCGTACGTCCTCGCCACGGACCTCGCCGACGGCCCTGAGGTGATCGCCTGTACGCGGTCCCGGCCGGCCACGGGCACGGAGGGCATGGACATCCGCCCGCCGTTCCTGCTGTGCGCGCCCGGCCTGCAAGGCGCCGTCCTCTTCCCCGTACCGGGCTACGCGCTGATCGCGGGAACGGCCGCGTTCATGGCTGCGGCGGTCGGGGAAGGGGTCGACGCGGCACGCGCGGGCTTCGGCCGTCATGCGCGTGCCCTGGCGGACCGCCATCCCGTGCTGCCGGCCGTGGCAGCCGCGTACGGCCCCGTGCACCGGGCGTGGGCCCGACCCGAGGATGTCGACCCGCAGAGCGCCGCGGCACGGCAGCTGGCGCTGCTCGATGCGTTCGCCGAAGGGATCTGCGCGGCAGGGGACTTCGCAGCCGGCTGGTGGGAAGCCCGTCGTGCGTCCCAGGCGAACGGCGAACGGCTCCAGGGGGCGCTTGGCGCCCTCTTCGACCAGGTGTTCATGATCCTTGAGGACTACGAGGTCGATCCCGGGTTCGCCGAGCCCGGGGACCTCGACGACGCCGGGCTCAAGTCCGCGGTGCTCGCCGCCCGGGACGCCTTCCGAAACCAGGGAACCGGCCGAAGCGGGAACTGAAACGCGGTAGCCTCCCGGGCCCGGAGAGGGGCGTGGGTGGGCGGTGTCCACCGCGGAGTCGCGCGGCCTACCTCGACGGCAGGACGTGGCGGGACCGCTCGATGTGGCTGCGCAGCGGGCAGGGCCGGGCGCCGCAGTCCCATGTCTGGTGGTGGCGCGTGCCGAAGTCCGCACCGTGGTGAAACCGGACGGAGCGGTGCCAGGCTGACGCTCGGCGCCGTCCCACGCCGCGCTCGCGATCGGGGGCCTGTCGGCGTGCTGGCGGCGCCGGACGCCACGGAACGGGATCCGGGCCGCCGACGGGCGTCACTCCGCACTGCCGGGCGCCGCAGACGTTCGTCCTTCGACCCCGCACCCTGGGGCCCGGTGGGAGGAGCGAGCATGGGGACAGCACGGGACGCCGCGCGCCGAACGGGCCTCTTTCCCTGCCCTTCCCACCTGCGGAAACGGGTGCGGCCCCCAGCGGGAGAAGCCGGGGGCCGCGCATTCGGGACTGGGTTCGGAGCGGGTTCGGAGCGGGTTCGGAGAGTGGTCCGTCCAGGCAGGACCGGTCAGAACTTCAGGGTCCAGTGGTCGAGCGTCCCGGAGGAGCCGGCCGAGATGTCCTCGACCCGGAGCTTCCACACCCCGCTCGCCGGGGAGGCGGAGGCGTCCACCGTGTAGACCTGCTGGATCACGCCGTCGCCCTCGTCCTCCACGGAGTCCTTGACCAGGTACTCCTTGCCGTCCGGGGCGACCAGGTGGACGTCCAGGTCACCGCGCCAGGTGTGGGTGGCGTGCAGGTACACCTGGAGGTTCTTCGGCGCGTTGCCCGCGATGCCGGTGACGGTGACCGGGACCTCGATGGTGCCCGGGTCGGGGACCGAGTGCGGGGTCTGCACCTCGTACGCGGGGAACGTCATCGACCAGGCGTTGAGGGTGCCGACGGAGCCGGTGTACGGGTCGGAGACCTTCAGCGTCCACGTGCCGTCCGCGGGCGAGGCGGAGGCGTCCACCCGGTAGGTCTCGCGGAGCACCCCGCCGTCCTCGGTGGAAGGGGTGGAGGTCGAGCGCAGCGGGTAGGTCCGGCCGTCCGGGGAGAGCAGGTCGATCAGGACGTCGCCGCGCCATTCGTGGGTGACGTCCACGGCGACCTGGAGGGCGGCCGGGGCCTGGCCGCCGATGCCGGCCACCGTGAGGCCGGAGGTGACCGAGCCGCCGTCCGGGACGCTGAGGTTGCCGGTCATGGCGAAGGGCGTGGGGAAGTCCAGCGACCAGCCGAGGAGGGTGCCCTGGGAGCCGGCCGAGGTGTCCTGGACCTGCAGCTTCCAGGTGCCCGAGGCGGGGGAGGCGGAGGCGTCGACGGTGAAGCCGCCGAGCGCGCCGGCCCCCTCGGTGCCGGAGGCGGACTTCAGGTGGTGCAGCTTCCCGTCGGGGGCCACCAAATCGATCTGGAGGTCGCCGCGCCAGGGGTGGGTGCCCTCCAGTTCGACCCGGAGCGCCTTGGGCGCGTTGCCGGGCACCCCGGTGACGGTCAGCGGGGCCTCCACGGTGCCCGGGTCGGGGATGGGGCGGTCGGTGTCGTCGAAGACCTGGGAGGGACGCGGCCGGGCGGCCGGCTCCGGCTCCGGGGCGGCCGTGCCGACGACGGCCTTGCCGAGGTCGATCCGGGGGGTGACGGCCCCGGTGTACGTGATCGGCGTTCCGGTGGTGCCCAGCATCGCCACCAGGTTCGCAATGCTCTGTGCCGGGTACTTCTGGCGCAGCACCGCCAGGGACCCCGCCACGTGCGGGGCCGCCATCGAGGTGCCGCTCTTCGCCGCGTAGCCGCTGCCCGGGACCGAGGACACCACGGCCGCGCCGGGTGCCATCACGTCCAGCAGCGGGCCGCGGTTGCTGAACGAGGCCACCTGGTCGTCGTTGGTCGTCGCGCCGACCGTCACCGCCGACGGGACGCAGCCGGGGGCGTTGACCGCTTCGCCGTACCCGTTGTTGCCGGCCGCGACCACCGTCGCCACGCCCACCGAGTACAGGCTGTCGATCACGGACTTGCGGGGGTCGGTGTTGCAGGTTGTGGTCCAACGGCCCGCGCCCAGCGACATGTTGGCCGCGACGATGTCCGTGCCGGACTGCTTCAGCGCGTACACCTTCTCCAGCGCCTTGATCTGCGAGCTGGTGAAGCTCAGCACGCAGGGGCTGTTGCCCGCGCCGCAGTAGGCGTCGGAGTTGAAGCGGGAGAACACCTGCATCGCCACGATGTTCGCGCCCGGGGCCGCCCCGCGCTTGGGGGCGCCGCTCAGGCCGGTCCCGTTGCCGGCGGCTATGCCCGCCACGTGGGTGCCGTGCGAGCATGCCGCGCCCAGTTCCGCGCAGCGGCCGGCGTCGGCGTCGGCGCTGCCGGTGCCCTCCTGGGAGGCCTCGCCGTTCGGGCAGAGGCTGGTCGCGCCGTAACTCTCGTCGTTCACCGAGAAGCAGGCCTCGGCCGTCACTCGGCCGCTCAGGAAGGGGTGGTTCTTCGCGACACCGGTGTCGATCACCGCGACCGCGGTGCCCGCACCGGTGGCACCGGCGGCGAACGCCTTGTCCGCGCCGATGCGGACCGTCGAGCCGTCCAGCATCGGGGGGACCGGGACGTCCTCCGTCACGCTCACCACGTCCGGGTTGGAGCGGAGTTCGGTGAGTCCCGCCTGGTTCACCGTGAGGGTGACCATCGGCAGCTGGTCGTACGCCACCTCTGTCTCGCCCGCGGCGGCGGCGGTGGCCACGCCGGAGCGGGTCTGGGTCACCACGTTCACCCGGACCGTGCCGCCGCCCTCGGTCCCGGACTCCAGTGCCGGGTCCACCGGGACCTCGTCGGCGGCCGCCGACGGCGCCCCGACCAGGGGCAACAGGCCCGACGGTAGTGCACCGAGCAGGAGGCCCGCGGCCATCGCGACGGCCACAGCAGATCTCTTCACGACAGGCTCCAGGTAGTAGGCACCGAGCGGGCGGTGCCGCGGCGGCAAAAAAAGAGGGAGGGGGCAACTCGCTAATGAGGCCCGCGGGTTAAGGGCCGGAAGTTCAAGGGGGCGGGGGTCGTGTGCTCAGGCCCCGGGGCGGGGACGGGGCAGCAGCGTCGGCTGCTCGATCAAGGTTGCCGCAGGTGAGGGGGGTCTTCCAGGGTTCTTGGGTGTCCTGGGAGCGACATGTCCTCGACAGGACAGAGTGCGCTCGGGCGCGTCCGTCAAGGTCGGTTCGTCGACTGCCGGCAGCTGTACCTCGGCCTTCAGCTCGAGGTTTATCCTCCGGCGTCGAACTGAGCTGCCCTGCCCCCTGCGATCGCGCTGCCCATCAGGTGGCGTTGGCGCCGTTCTTCGGGTGGCCGCCGTAGAAGACCGCGGTGTAGTACGTGTACGCGGTGGACCGGCAGGCGCTCTTCCAGAAGTACGCCGGGCAGGAGTTGTAGTACAGGATGGTCTAGGCGATGCCCTTGTTGCGGTCCAGGTAGTAGCGGTAGCCCTGTCCCGGCGGCCGGGGCGATCCCGTCCGCCTGGGCCAGGCTGGGGCGCCCTGCACGGTGCTGCCCGGCCTCCGGGCGGATCCCGGTGGCCTCCACCAACTGCGGGGCGGCCGCGTCACCGCAGTAGGTCAGCTGCCAGGACGCACCGTCCGGGCCTGAGACATCGCCGAGGGTCTGGCCGGAGGCGGTGGTGGCCGTCGTGTAGTTGACCTTCACCGTCTGCGCGGGGACGTCGGATGCGCCGGGTCCTTGACGGTGGAGACGCGTCCAGTGCTGTCGTAGGTGACCGTCGTCTGCCTGAACGCGGCGTTGCCGACCACCGTCACCAGCCGGGACCGGGTTGCCGGAGGAGTCCAGCGGCACGTCGTCACCGGAGGCGACCTGGGTGAGGTCGATGGTGAGCGTCTCGGTGACCGTGGTCTTCAGCACGCCCGCGATGTCGTCCCACTGCACGTTCTCCACCAGCGTGTAACCGTCGGCCGCCTTGTCGGTGTTGATGCTGCCGCCGTTGGCGCCGGCCACCGAGTCGGTCAGGTCGTAGCGGACGGACTCGGCGGTGTCCAGGTCGGTGGTGGTGATCGAGCCGGAGCCGGAGACCAGCGTGCGGTTCAGCTGGCCGCCGACGAACTCGGCCTCCCAGCTCGGACCGAACACCCCGAGGTCGGCGCGGGCGGCCGGTGCGTCCTGGGGGCCTGGGCGACGCCCGTCCCGCTCCCGTCCACCGTGTGGGTACGGCTCATCAGGCCGTACGACACGTCGTTCTCGGATATCTGGAAGCTGTCGTCGGCCGACTGGTACATGCCCGGGCCGATCAGCTGGGTCTCCCCGGTCTCCAGCGCCGGGGAGGGGACGTCCTCGGCAACGGCCGACTGCGGAAGCAGCAGGGCCATGGTGACACCCGGTCCGCGGCCGCCACCGACCAGGACGTGACGGGAGCGCTCGACCCGTGGCTGCGCACCGGGCGCGGCCGGGCGCCGCAGGCCCACGTCTGGTGGTGGCGCGTGCCGAAGTCCGCGCCGTGGTGACTCACATGTGCGGCATGCCGTAGTACTTGGCGAACTGCTCCAGGTAGCTCGGGTCCCGGGGCTGCTTCTGCCGCTCGAACTCGGGAGCGTCCTTGATCTGGTCCTTCGTGCGGCCGACGTAGACCGTCTCGTCGGCGCGGTCGACGCGCTGGATGGTGCTGGCGGGGAGCAGCACGTGCTTGCCGAAGATCCATACGCCGGTGTCGACGACGAGGTAGCCGGCTCCGGCCTCGTCCGTGTGCTCATCGACCTTTCCGATGCTTCCGTCGGTCGCCTCGACCTTGAATCCGATCAAGTCGATTCCGGTCTCGTAGCCGCAATCGGCGCGGTAACCCCAGATGCCCTCGTCCGCCATGGCCGTCTCCTCGTTCGCTGCTGTCGCTGTCCAGGCTGTTCACCATGACCCGCATCCGGTGCGGGGGAGCGGGCGGCGCTCCGACGGCTCCCCTGTAAGGCGCAGTGGTCCCCGATGGTGGAATGCGCGCGCCGGGCCCGGGTAGGCGCACGACATGTCTGGTCACCGCGTGTCTGGTCACCACATGTCTGGTCACCACATGGACAGCACCCTGTCGCTGCTGGCCCACGGCTATGCATGGGCTCCGGACCTGCGCCGAGCCCATGACGGCGCGCCGGTCGTGCACACCCGCGTGATGGGGCGGCCCGCGGCACTCCTGCACGGCCCCGAGGCCGTGGCCCTCTTCTACGACGAGAGCAGGGTCGAGCGGCACGGAGCCCTGCCGGGGCCGGTGCTCGACACCCTCTTCGGCAGGGGAGCGGTGCACACCCTGGACGGAACACCCCACCGGGCGCGCAAGGAACTGCTGGCGTCGGTGCTGATGTCGCCGCTGGGCGTCGAAGGCCTGACCGCCCGGGTCGAGAGCGGCTGGCGGGAAGCCGTGCCCCGCTGGGAGGGCGGCCGGGTGGTGCTGTTCGACGAGGTGGCGACCCTGCTCGCGGGGGCGATATGCGACTGGGCGGGTCTGCCGGTCCCCGACGGCGAGGCCCGCGAGATCGCCAAGGACTGCGTGTCCATGGTGGATGGTTTCGCCACCGCCGGACCCCGGCACGTACGCGCCCGTCGCGCCCGGCACCGCCAGGAGCAGGCCCTCATGGCCGCGGTGGACCGCGTCCGCGTACACGACCCGCGGCTGGTCTCCGGGACGGTCGTGGAGACGGTCGCCCTGCACCGCGAGCCGGACGGCACGCTGCTCGATCCGCATACGGCGGCCGTCGAGCTCCTCAACGTCATCCGTCCGACCGTCGCCGTCACCTGGTACGTGACCTTCGCCGCCCACGCCCTCCACCGGCATCCCGGCCGGGGCGACCAGCTGCGGACCGGCAGCGCCGCCCAGGCCCGCGCGTTCGCCCACGAAGTCCGCCGCTTCTACCCCTTCGTGCCCTTCATCGCCGGCATGGCCGTACGCGACCTCGACTTCGGCCGGGACAGGGTTCCGGCCGGCACGCTGCTCCTCCTCGACGTGTACGGGCACCATCACGACCCCGCGCTGTGGGCGCGGCCGTACGACTTCGCCCCGGAGCGGTTCCTGGGCCGCGAACCGGGCCCCGGCGAACTGATCCCCCAGGGCGGCGGCGACGCCCGCACCGGCCATCGGTGCCCGGGCGAGGACATCACCCTGTCCCTGCTCGCCGCACTGTCGTCGGCCCTCGCCCGCACGGACCCCGCGGTCCCGCAACAGGACCTGTCCATCCCGCTGAACCGGATCCCCACCCGTCCGCGGAGCGGATTCGTCATCGAGGTCGCATCCCATACAAGGAGTCACCATGCCCCGCGGTTCCAGTCCCAAGCGTGAACGCCAGTACGAGCACATCAAGGAGAGTGCCGAGCAGCGCGGTGAGAGCCCGAAGCGCGCCAAGGAGATCGGGGCCCGCACCGTCAACAAGGAACGGGCCCGCGCCGGCGAGTCGGAGACGGCGAGCCGCTCCTCCCTCCAGGACATGTCCTCCTCGAAGCGCGGCGGTCTGCGCTCCCACAGCGGCGCCCAGGGCCCGACGAAGGAGCAGCTCTACAACGAGGCCAGGCAGCGCAACATCAAGGGGCGTTCCCAGATGGACAAGGCGGAGCTCAAGCGCGCCCTCGGTCACTGAGGGCGGGTGTGCCTGTCGAGGAGGACCATGGCGTCATGGTCGGGGGTGGCCGGCTCCGCGGTGTACACGCCGAGGCGCCGGCCGGGCGTTCCTTCGAGGACCATGGACTGGCCGGTGAGGTGACCCAGCGCGGCGTCGCCGCGATCCCCAAATCCGTCCGCGCCGAGCGCATGGCCGAGAACATAGACATCCTCGACTTCGAACTCACCGACGAGCAGATGGCGGCCATCGCCACCCTGGACACCGGCAGCACGCTCTTCTTCGACCACCACGACCCCGAGATGGTCACGTGGCTCGCCAAGCGCCGCGTAGACGCCTGAGGGACGTCATTCCCTCGCGCGGTCGGCCGAGGCCGCCGCTGCCCTGCGGCACCACCGGATCACGAGCAGGAGCAGGCAGACCAGGGTGAGGACCCACACGGCGGCGAAGGCCCAGATCAGCACCGGGGACGAGGTGGCCACGGCCCGTACGAAGAGTGCCGCGCAGACGACGCCCAGAAGCGCGGTGTACAGGCCGAGCCCTTGGGGGCGGTGCCAGTCGCCGGGGGTCGTCCAGGGGCGGATCCCGCGGTGCAGGGTGCGCAGCCTGCGGTCCAGGAGCTGGTCGGTGCGCAGGTCGTGCTCGATGTCGCCCAGGATCTTCAGTTCCTGCTGCGAGAGCTCAGGGCCGTCCATCGCGGGGCCCCCTCTCCTGATGTGCTGCCTTCGCCTTGTGCCGCGCGTCTACCCGTGCGGTGGCCGCGCAAGCACCGCGGCACCTGGTCAGACGGGCCCGGCGGGGCCGCCGGGGCCGGCGATGTCGAACAGCGCGCCGTCGGGGTCCCGCAGGGTGATCTCCCGGGGGAAGGGACCGGAGCCGGCTCCCGACACCGTGCTGCCGCCCAGTCCGAGGGCCGCCTTCACCGCGGTTTCGAGGTCGGGTACCCGGAAGTGGACGTGCCAGCGCGGCCGCAGGTGCGGGTCCGGGGCCTGCGCGAGCGTCCCGCCGTGCAGGCGGGCCACCGTCCTGCCCGCGTGGCGCAGCAGGATGCGCTCGCTCTCCTCCAGGTACGCGACCTCGCAGCAGCCGGCGTTGCCGCAGGCCCACTCCAGGACCTCGCCGTAGAAGATGGCGGAGTCGAAGGCGTTCCTGCTGCGCAGTTCGAGCCAGGCAGGAGCGGCTTCGCCGCCCATACCCCAGTCGGGGATGGCGTCCCCCTGCCAGATGCCGAAGACCGCCCCGTCGAGGTCCGAAGCGAAGGCGGCCCGTCCCGTACCGAAGGACAAGGGGCCCACGGCGACGGTTCCACTGCGTTCGAGTACACGGGCCGCCGTGACGTCGGCGTCGTCCACGGCGAAGTACGGGGTCCAGGCCACGGGGACCGAGAGCTTCGGGGGCCGGGAGCCGAGGCCGGCCACCGGGATCCCGTCGGCGAAGCCCACGGAGAACGCCTCTCCGAGCTGGGCGGGGCCGAATTCCCAGCCGAGAACCGCACCGTAGAACTCCTGCGCGGCGCCGAGGTCGCGGGCCAGCAGACTGACCCAGCAGGGTGCGCCGAAGGCTTCGTGACTCGATGTCGACACGATGGTCAACCCCATCCGCTGGTGCTCCCCCGGGAGACCCTCCCACGGTACTCGTACGCTCCCGGAGGGGCCCCGTCGGGCGATGTCTCCGGAGTGGGGGAAGGGGGAAGACTGAAGGAGAGGGAAAGGCCGGACGAGGAGGGACGAGACGAGGTGGTCGTCATCGTCCGGGAGGGCACGACCGGTGACGAAGGCGCCACCGACCGTGCCCGACCGTTCCTGCGCCGGTCCTCTCATGAACACTGGAGGCACCATGACCAGGCGAGTCCACGAGGTGATGACCGGGAATCCTGTGACGGTCGAGAAGCTGACGTCACTGGCCGAGGCCGCACGGGTGATGCGGGACGCCGGTATCGGGGATGTCCTCGTCGTCGACGAGGGACGGCTCTGCGGCATCCTCACCGACCGGGACCTCGTCGTACGCGCCATCGCCGAGGACAAGGATCCCGCCGACACGACCGTGCAGGCGATCTGCAGCACTGATCCGGTCACCGTCAAGCCCGCCGACGACGTAGACCAGGCCGTCGATCTCATGCGCAGGCACGCGGTGCGGCGCCTGCCCGTGCGGGCCGAGGACGGCGAACTCGTCGGCGTGGTCACCCTGGGCGACCTCGAGGTGGAACGGGATCCGGGTTCGGCTCTCGCCGCGATCTCCGCCGCCGAGCCCGACAGCTGAGTGGAACCCCTCGTACGCCCGGCGGTCCGAAGGCCACCCGTACGAAACCCAGTTCGTCAGCACGGCGACGCCCGCGACGCACGTCCGGGTGGTCCTTGTCCGCGTGGGCCCCTTCTGGCCGCCGGGGGCGGGGGAGGGCGGCAAGAGTTGGGTCATGATCATGGATCCCGATTCCAACTCCGAAACCCCCGAAGCTTCCGGAGCCCCCGGCGAGCCCGCACCGGCGCCCTCCCGCCGGCCTTCCCGCCGTACGGTCATCGCCGGCGCTGCCGCCGTCGCCGCGGCCGGGGGCCTGACGGTCGCCGTCACCTCCGCCGAGACCTCGCAGGCCGTCCCCGGAGCCGCGGTCGCCGACTGGGCCGCCTGCCTGACGATCGCCCGGGCCATCCTCGTACGGGACGACGAGGACCAGCCGCTCGTACCGCGCTACGCCGACATCCTCCTGAAGAACGGCCTGCCCCGCTCGCGCCGCCCCGGCAGGAAGGTGCTGATCGTCGGCGCCGGCCCGGCCGGCCTCACCGCCGCACACCTCCTGCGTGAAGCCGGCCATCAGGTCACCGTCATCGAGGCCAACGGCAACCGGGTGGGCGGCCGGATCAAGACCTTCCGCACCGGCGGCCACGAGAACGCCGCGCAGCCCTTCGCCGACCCCAAGCAGTACGCCGAGGCCGGCGCGATGCGCATCCCCGACAGCCACCCCCTGGTCACCGGCCTGATGGACGGCCTCGGCCTCAAGCGCCGGCGTTTCCACCTGGTCGACGTGGACGGGGCCGGCCGCCCCGCCTACCGGACGTGGATCTACGTCAACGGCATCCGCGTGCGCCGCGCCGACTACGCGCGCGCCCCGCAGGTGCTCAATCGTTCCTTCGGAGTCCCGCAGGCGTACGAGTCCGTGCCCGCCTCGCAGATCGTCCGCGACGCCTTCGCCCCCGTGCGCAAGGAGATCGACGGCAAGAAGGACAAGGACCTCGTCGAGGGCTGGGCACGGGTCATCCAGCGCTACGGCCACATGTCGATGTATCGCTTCCTGACGGAGGAGGCCAAGCTCGACGAGCGGACCATCGACCTGATCGGAACCGTCGAGAACCTCACCTCCCGCCTGCACCTCGCCTTCGTGCACAGCTTCATCGGCGCCTCGCTGATCAGCCCCGACACCGCCTTCTACGAACTGCCCGACGGCACTGCCACCTTGGCCGACGCCATGTACGCCCGCGTCAAGGACCTCGTACGGCTCGACCGCCGTGCCACCCGCATCACCCACGGCGAGGGCAAGGTCACCGTCGAGACCGTCTCCGAGGGCCGCGGCGGCAGCCCCGTGCGGCGCGAGACCTTCACCGCCGACGCCGCCATCATCACGGTCCCCTTCTCCGGGCTGCGCCACATCCCCGTCACCCCCGCGCTCTCCTACGGCAAGCGGCGCGCGGTCACCGAGCTGCACTACGACGCCGCCACCAAGGTGCTGCTCGAATTCAGCCGCCGCTGGTGGGAGTTCGACGAGGCCGACTGGAAGCGCGAGCTGGAGGCCGTGCAGCCCGGCCTGTACCGGAAGTACCAGACCGGGCAGACCCCGGCGAACGGAACCCTGATGGGCGCCCACTCCTCCGTGCCCGAGGGCCGCATCTCCGCGGGCCAGCGCTCCCACTACGCCGCCAGCCGCGTGGTCAGCCGCGACCAGCCCGAGGCGGCCGGGGTCATCGGCGGCGGCTCGGCCACCGACAACCCCAACCGCTTCATGTTCCAGCCCTCCTACCCCGTCGAAGGCAGCGCCGGCGGCGTCATCCTTGCCTCCTACAGCTGGTCGGACGACGCCCTGAAGTGGGACTCCCTGGACGACGAGGAGCGCTACCCGCGCGCCCTCGCGGGCGTCCAGGAGGTCTTCGGGCAGCGCGTCGAGGTGTTCTACACCGGCGTCGGCCGCACCCAGTCCTGGATGCGCGATCCGTACGCCTACGGGGAGGCCTCCGTCCTGCTGCCCGGCCAGCACACCGAGCTCTTCCCCCACGTCCGCATGGCCGAGGGCAACCTGCACTTCGCCGGGTGCCACACGTCCATCAAGCCCGCGTGGATCGAGGGGGCCCTGGAATCCGCGGTCCGGACCGCCCTGGAGGTGCACACCGCCTAGGCCGTCTCTTTGGCGCCGTCAGCTCTCGGCGAGCACGATCAGCCAGTCCCCCTCGGAGAACCGGACCCGCTGCCGCTTGTCGGGGTTGATCCGCACCCCGTAGTCGGGGCCCGCGGCGCTCCGCGCGCGCAGCCGGTAGCCGACCGCGCATTCCCGGCGCCGCCGCGCCGATTCGACGGCAGTGGCGAACGGGACCTCGGAGCCGGCCCGGACGTAGTCCGCGGCCGGCTTGAGGTGGAACTCGTGGCCCTCCGCCTTGAACAACTCCTCGAAGACCTCGGAGAGATAAGGGCTCTCCGAGATCTGGGTCATCAGCAGGCTGATCAGCCTGCCGCTCACGATGAAGTCCGCGCCGCCCCGGGCGGGGGCGAGGAGCCGGTTGCCGTCGTCGGACATCTCGGTGGTGAGCGCGAGTTCCTGCCGCGCGGCATCCCCGATGGCCCGCAGGTGCAGCAGGGTGACCAGCGTCCTGTCGTCCGCCCGTGCCTCCGCATCCCTCGCCGTGGCGGGGAGGGCGGAGGGCGCGTCCGGGGCCGGGCCCCGGGCCGAGCCGGTGTCCGGGCCCGCGGGCTCCGTCTCACCGAGCACGATCACGCCGTCGTACGAGGGCACGTCCAGCTTGGCCAGGGTGAGCGGGTCGGTGATGTCGCCCTGGTGGAGGGAGACTTCGAGACGGGCTCGCGCGGCCGTGACGGCTCGGGCGCCGTGCGTGGCCGCGTACCCGCCGAGCGCCACGACGTCCAGGGTCGTTCCGGGGCTCACGTAGTGGTCGAGCTGCTCGATGACGAGCGGGGCGCGGCGGTTCCAGCCGAGCAGCAGGAGGCGTTCGGCAGGGGCGGCCCCGGGACCCGCCGACACGATCGCGTCCTCCTCGACGAGGGAGGCCACGTCGCCCCGCACGGCCGTGTCGTCGTCCCGGGAGATGACGATGATCCGGTCGGCCGGGCCGATCACCGCCCCCTGATCAGGATTGAGGGTGACGCTCCCGCCGGTGTGCAGCAGGCCGACCGCGCAGGACGTGGCGAACGACAGCAGCGCCTCGCCGAACGGCCGCCCCACGAGGCCCTCCGCGGCGACCGGGTAGAACTCGTCTCCCTCGAAGTCCAGCAACTCCGAGTAGACGAGGGAGAGTCCGGGCTGCCGGGCCGTCTGGACGAGAAGCCGGGCGACGATGTCGTCGACACACAGGACGTGTCCCGTGGGCCCGGCGGCGAGTCGGGCGGTGATGTGGTTGCGGGAGTCGCGGACGGCTGCGACCACCACCGCTTCCCCGTCGCCGGACCCGGGGACGGCCGCGTCGAGGGCGAGCAGCGTCTTCACCACGTGGGCGTCACCGCCGTCCCCGGTGGGAGGCAGCACCAGCACCGCCTTCGCGGTGCGCGGACTCACCCGGCACAGCTCGGTGGGGTCGGTGGTGCTCCCGTTGCGGCAGATGATCCGCGTTCTGCCGCTGTCGCCGACACGGGTGGAGATCTCGCTCTCCATCCACACCTTGTCCTGCGGGGCGAGCACGGCGATGGCGGACCCGCGTTGGTTCGCGTTCGCGGCCACCAGCTCCCCGATCACGGGAAAGACCTGGTCCGACCACCCCAGGACGACGGTGTGGCGCGTCTCCAGCACGGTGGAATGGCCGAGGCGCAGCGACATGATGCGCCGGTTGATGCCCGTGGTGATCAGACTGACCAGGGTCGACACGAAGAGCAGCGCCACGAGCGCGAGGGAGACGGAGGCCAGTACGTAGAGCGGGGAGCCGACGGCGCCCCCGATCTTCAGGGTCTGGCCGACGCTGACCCACACGGCGGTGAGCCGGCCGGAGAGCGTGGCCGGAGCGGCCCGGTCGGACCAGACGAGGACCATGCTCGCCGGAACGACGACGGCCAGGCAGGCCAGGGCGAGCCAGCCGATGAGCGCGGTCGTTCCGCCCGAGACCAGATGGTCGAAGCGGTACTGGAGACGGAGCCGGAGTGACGCCGTGTGCTGCTGCGCCACACAAACTCCCGTACATGAGTCGACGCGCCGGTCGGAGCGGCTGCCCGCCACCAGGAGTCACCCTAGGCGGATCTCTGCTCCCGCCCCCCTCGAACGCCACCGGCCTCACTCAGAGGTATGAACGCTCCCTGGGTGCCGACACCGGCACCGACACCGCCGGACGTCCTCCCGGCCCACCGCGCCCGGCCTCTGTCCGGCGCGCAGGTCAGGAGGACGTCCGGTGCGCCGTTCAGGCGGCGGTGGAGCGGGACTTGCCCGTGTCGTTGCACAGGGCCCAGATGATGAAGACGCCGATGGCGATCGAGATGAGGCCCCAGAGCGGCGTGTAGGGCAGCCACAGGAAGTTGAGGATGATGTCCAGCGCGACGAGCACCACGGCCGTGCCCTTGGCCCAGGTCGCGCCCTTGAGGAGGCCCGCGCCGACGACCGCGAGCACGATGCCCAGGATGAGGTGGATCCAGCCCCACGCCGTGACGTCGAACTTGAAGGTGTAGTCGCCCACGCTCGCGTAGACGTCGTCGTCGGCGATGCCGACGATTCCCTTCAGGATGCCGAGGACGCCTTCCACGAGCATCAGCACTCCGGCGAACACGACGCCGCTCGCCGCCCACGGGTTCTGCCCGTCGGTGGTGTAGCCGCTGTTGGGGGCCCTGCTGGGGGGCGTTGCCTGTGCCACGAGAGGCTCCTTCGTCGGGCGGGACGCCGGGGGTCCTGCTTGCGCCCAGCGTCCGTGGCCGGGGCGCGGGGGGACATTCGAGCGCCGCCATTCGGGTGAATCCGCGAGGTGGCCCCGGAGGGTGTTCCCCGGTCAGCCGTGGGCGGCGTGCAGCTCGTCCGTGAGGTGGTGGTGGCTGTGCCGCCACCCCGCACCGGCCCGGCGTGCCCCGTGGAGGTGCGGATGCCCGGGGGCCAGCCCGGTGTGCTCGTGCTCGTGTGCGTGGCCGCGGCCCGCCTCGGCCACGGCCCGGGCCCCGGTCACGGCCTCCGGTACGGCCCCGGCCTCCGCCACCGCGGCGCCGGGCCGCCCGGCCCCGGCCGGCCACAGGCGCGCGGCGAGGGCCGCGGCGGTGAGGGCGATCGCGCCGAGGGCCGCCGTCGCCCACCCGAGACCGGCCTTCGCGCCGACCCAGCCCGCGAGCGGGTAGGTCAGCAGCCAGGCGGCGTGCGACAGGGAGAACTGGGCGGCGAACACCGCGGTGCGGTCCCCTTCCGGCGCGGCCCGCCGGAGCACCCGGCCCGCGGGCGTGAGCACCATCGAGCAGGCCGCCCCGAACCCCACCCACGTGCCCAGCAGCGCGGGCCAGCGCCAATCGCCGCTATGGGCCGAGGTGATGACGCCGAGGGCGCCGAACGCCACCGGGAGCAGCAGGACGCCGGCCAGCATCACCCGCCGGTCCGGGCGGTTCTCCAGGATCCGCGGCAGCGCCAGGGCCACGGCCATCGACCCGGCTCCGTACGCGCCGAGGGCGAGGGCGACCGACTCCGCGGACAGCCCCAGGAAGTCCCGTACGTACACCACGGAGTTGACCGTCACCACGGCCCCCGCGGCCGCGACCGCGAGGTTCATCGCCAGCAGGGAGCGCAGCTTCGGGGTGCCGAGGAACAAGCGCGTCCCCGCGGTGGCCTTGGCGTACGCGCCCTGCGCGGGCGCGCCGAGGGCCCGAGCCCGCCGGGGCAGGGCGGCGGACACCACGAGCGCGGACGAGGCGAGGAAGCCGGCCGCCGTACCGAGGAACAGCCGGTCGTAGGCGGCCACCGACAGCAGCGCGGCCGCGAGCGCGGGACTGAAGAGGCTCTCCAGGTCGTAGGCGAGCCGGGACATGGACAGGGCCCGCGTGTAGTCGCGCTCCTCGGGCAGGACCTCGGGGATCAGGGCCTGGAAGGTGGGAGTGAAGGCGGCCGAGGCGGTCTGCAGTAGGAAGATCAGGACGTAGACCTGCCACACCTCGCTCACGAACGGCAGGAAGAGAGCGACCCCGGCCCGGACCAGATCGGAGCCGGCCAAGAGGGCCCGGCGCGGCAGCCGGTCGGCCACCGCCGCGATCGCCGGGGCGATGACGACGTACGCCGCCATCTTGATCGCGAGCGCCGTGCCGAGCACCGAACCCGCGTCGGCGCCCGCGAGGTCGTACGCGAGCAGGCCGAGGGCCACGGTGGCCAGGCCCGTGCCGGACAGGGCGATGACCTGGGCGCCGAACAGGCGCCGGTAGGTGCGGTCGCGCAGCACGCTCGGCATGCGGTTCCTCTCCGGGCCGGACCGGGCCGGGCCCCGGGGTGTGGGACGGAACTCCAATGTATCCATAGATGCGCACCTGCGCACATGTCCAGTGGATTGCGGCTCCACCCTCCCGCCGAGCCCCCCGGAGCGACCTACCCTGTGGGGTATGCCTGCTCGCGAACCTCAGCCACCTGCACCCGATGCGCACCTACGGGATCCCGACCGGGCGCGGCTCGCCGAGGCGACCGAGGTCTTCGCGATGCTCTCGGACGTCACCCGGCTGCACCTCCTGTGGCTGCTCGCTCAGGAGGAGTCGGACGTGGGCTCGCTCGCCGAGCGCTGCGAGGCGTCGAGGACCGCGGTGAGCCAGCATCTGGCGAAGCTGCGGCTGGCGGGCCTCGTCGACACCCGCCGCGAGGGCCGGCGCATCCACTACAGCCTGCGCGACGGGCATCTGCGCCGGCTCGTCCTGGAAGGCCTCAGCCACGCCGACCACCGGGTCAGCGGTACGGCCCCGCACAACTGACCTCGGCGGCGGTGCGCCCGGCGCCCCGAGCGGCCCCCGCGCGCTCTACTGGCACGGACAGCCGTGCCTCTGCGTGCGGGGGACTCCGGAAGGGCGGCCGATGGACTACCGGCAGGCGGACACCTCCACCCTCGTCACGATCGGCCACGTCGCGGTGGCCTTCGTCCTCACCTACCTCCTCGGCTTCGAACGCGCCCTGAGGGGGGCCGCCGCCGGCAACCGGACCTTCTCCATGATCGGCGTCGGCGCCGCCCTCGTGGCCGTCCTCGCCCTGGACGGCGCACCCAACGCCCTGGCGGGGGTCATCACCGGCGTCGGGTTCATCGGAGGCGGGCTGGTCTTCCGGCAGAGCCTCACGGAGGGCGACCTCGTCCACGGGGTGACCACCGCCGGAGCCATCTTCGCCGCGGCCGCCATCGGAGCGGCCGCCGGCCAGGGACGCCTCGCCCTGGCCGCCGCGGCGACGGCCTTCGTGATCCTGGCGCTGGAGACCCGTCACATCCCCGGCCTGAGCGTCTTCGACGGCCGCCGGTGGGCCCACCGCTTCCGCGGCGACGCCGACGTCCTGCGACTGCACGGAGATCGCAGCCCCAGCGCCGAGGACTGACGGGCCCGGCCTCCCCTGACCGGCTCAGGTGCGGGAGGAGTCGCGGACCGTGCACGTGGCGCTGTCCGCCGGGCACCAGTGGGTGCGGCCGCCGACCAGGTGGAGTTCGAGGGCCGCGTCCCGCATGCCGTTGCGGTCCAGTGCTTCGCGCAGGGCGGTGGGGGCGGGCTGGGGCGGGAGTCCCAGTACGCCCACCACGACGACTCCGCTGCGGGCCTCGACCGAGGCGATCTGCCAGTTGCCCGTGGCGGCCCACCGCTCCGCCACCGGCCGCGCGTTCGCCGCGAGCGCGCGGTCGCGGGCGACCGAGATGGTGCCCGCGGTGAGCGGTACGGCGACCAGCAGCACGATCGCCGAGACCGCGGCCAGGGTCCGGCCGCGGAAGGCGCCCACCGCGATGCCCGCCTCGCCGGCGCCGGCCCGGACCCCGTAGGCGAGGAAGACCACCGTTCCGGTGGCGACGATGGCCGCGACGTTGGTGGCGAACAGCAGCGCGGACTGGCTCGCGTCGTGGAAGCGGTGCGTGGTGATCAGGAGTCCGGTGACGGCCAGGGGCGGCACCAGGGAGATCGCGATGGCCACCCCCGGGAGGGTGTCGGAGATGTCGGAGCGCACCAGGGCGAAGGCGCCGACCGTCCCGGTGGCCAGGGCGGCGACCAGGTCGATCAGCCGGGGGCTGATCCGCGAGGAGACCTGGCTGTTCGTGGCGAAGGCGTCGGGCGGCGAGATGAGCCACCCCATCAGCATGCCGATCGCCACCACCGTCAGGGCCCCGCCGAGCACCAGCAGCGCGCAGCGCACCACCTGATGCCGGTCGGCGATGACCAGCGCGAGCGCGCTGCCCAGGATCGGGGTCATCAGCGGGGCGACGATCATCGCGCCGATCACGGTCGCCGTCGAGTCTCCGACCACGCCCGCGGACGCGATGACGGCCGCGAGCACGAGCAGGACCCAGAACCGGGTGGAGCTGGGACTGCGCCAGGCGCGCTCGATGAACAGGGCCGTGACCATGCGGTCCACGGCGGTGGCGTCGACTCGTGACATGACGGCCTGCCCTCATAGTTGATGGAATGTCATCATATGTTCCGTTCTGTCGATTCCTTTGATCCCGCCGACCCGGCCGACTTCGCGGACCCGGCCGATTTCGCGGGTACCTCGAATTCCGTCGATGCGCCCACGCGTGTTGGATAGTTGCACTATCCTCATCGCGTGGATCAGCTGATCGTCGAAGACCCGACCCGTATCGGCCCGTACCGTCTGATCGCCCGGCTGGGCGCCGGCGGCATGGGCCTGGTCTACCTCGGCCGCTCCGAGGGCGGGCGCACCGTCGCCGTGAAGGTCGTGCAGGCCGAGTACGCCGGGAACCCGGAGTTCCGCAGGCGCTTCGCCCGGGAGGTGGCCGCTGCGCGGCGGGTGGGCGGGAGTTGGACCGCGGCCGTCCTCGACGCCGACCCGGAGGCCGCCGTGCCCTGGGTGGCGACCCAGTACATCCCGGGGCCCGACCTGCACGCCGTGGTCGCCAAGGACTTCGGGCCGCTGCCCGAGCACTCCGTGCGCACCCTCGCCAACCGCCTCGCCCTCGCCCTGCAGGCCGTGCACGAGGCGGGCCTGATCCACCGCGACCTCAAGCCCTCCAACGTCCTGGTCACCGTCGACGGCCCGCGCGTCATCGACTTCGGCATCGCCCGGGCGATGGACAGCCTCGCCGGGGACAGCCTGCTCACCCATACCGGCATGCTGATCGGATCGGCCGGCTTCATGTCGCCCGAGCAGGTCCGCGGCCTCGAACTCACGCCCGCCAGCGATGTCTTCTGCCTCGGGGCCGTCCTCGTCTACGCCGCCACCGGACGGCTCCTCTTCGGCGCCGCGGACACCGGCCTCAACGCCCACCTCTTCCGGGTCGCCGAGGAGGAGGCGGACCTGACCGGCGTACCGGAGGGGCTCGTCGAGCTCGTACGCGCCTGCCTGCACAAGGACCCGGCCCTGCGGCCCACCCCCGTGCAGGTCGCCGAGCGCACGGCGACCGACCGGGCCGGGGAGTGGCTGCCGGGCACGGTGCTCGCCCAACTCGGCCGCCACGCCGCCGA
The DNA here is from genome assembly GCF_056428985.1 of Streptomyces sp. CA189. Lineage (NCBI taxonomy): Bacteria > Bacillati > Actinomycetota > Actinomycetes > Kitasatosporales > Streptomycetaceae > Streptomyces > Streptomyces sp. CA189. Next base: position 107,253 of record NZ_JBWJVM010000005.1, read on the forward strand.
GCTGCTGGACTTCGCCCCCGCGACGCCCGCCGAGCCCCCCGCCGCGCAGGCCGACCCCCGTGTCCCGCCCGCGCGGCCCGAGCCCTGGATCCCGGTGCCCCCGCCGCCCGAGTACGCCCCCACGGCGCCCGCGGACTTCGGCCCCGCGCGGGGGTTCGGGCCGCCCCCGGTCCCCACCGGCGGCGGCTGGGCCGCGACGCCGTCCACGGCCGCCGGGGAGCCCGCCTCCCCGTACGCCAAGCGCCGGCGGGGCCTGGTGGTCGCCGCCCTCGCGCAGCTGATGGTGGTGTTCCAAGCGACGCTCTTCAGCGTGGCGTTGCCGGAGCTCCACGCGGACCTGCGCCTCAGCGGACCCGGTCCGTTCTTCCTCGCCTACGCGGTCGCCTTCGGCGCGGTGCTCCTGCTCGGCGGGCACCTCGTGGACCTCGTGGGGCGGCGGACGACGATGCTCATCGGCCTGGTTGGATTCGCGGCGGCCTCCGCGCTCGGCGGCGCGGCCGGCGGTTTCGGCGGGGTGCTCGTCGCGGCCCGCGTCCTGCAGGGCGTCTTCGGCGCGCTCGTGACACCGGCCGGGCTCGCCCTGGTGGCCGCGGGCTTCACCGACCCCAAGGAACGCGGCAAGGCCTTCGGGATCTACGCCGCGCTCGTAGGCGGCGGTTCCGCGCTCGTGCTGTTCGCGAGCGGATGGCTCGTCGCGGCCCTGGCCTGGGAGGTGGCGCTGTTCGCCGCCGTCCCCGTCGCAGTGATCGCCCTGATCTGCGCACTCGGCCTGCCGCACGACCGCCCGGCCCCCGGCGGCGCCCGCCTCGACGTGCCCGGAGTGCTGCTCGGCACCGGCGCGGTCGCCGCCCTCCTCTACGGCTTCGGCGCGAGCGAGACGCACGGCTGGGGCGTCCCCCTGGTGTTGATCCCGGTCGCGGTCGGCGCCGTCCTGCTCGTGGTCTTCCTGCGGTGGCAGACCAGGTCTCCGCACCCGCTCCTGCCGCCGTACGTTCTCACGGACCGCAGCCGCGCCGGCAGCCTCCTCGCCCTGCTTCTGGCCGGGGCCGGGCTCCTCGTCCTGTTCCTGTCGGTGAGCTACTACCTGCAGTACGTACTCGGCTACCCCCCGAGCACGGTCGGGTTGCTGTTGCTCCCCATGTTCGCGGCGGTCGTCATCGGGTCCACCCAGATCTCCGGCCGACTGCTCCACCGCGCCGCGCCCGGCGTCCTGATCGCGGCCGGGCTGGTGCTCGTGGCCGCCGGACTCCTGCTCCTGGCCGGCCTGGAGGTCCAGGGCGCGTACGAGGCCCAGGTGCTGCCCGGTACGATCCTCGCCGGCCTGGGCACCGGCCTGGCCTTCGCCCCGATCCTGGCCACCGCGACCGCCGGCGTCGCCCCCCGGCACATCGGGGCCGCCGCGGCGGCCGTCATGACGGCCCACCAGCTGGGCGAGGCGGTCGGCGGCACGGTGATCGCCTCCGTCTTCGCCGGCCTCCCGCAGATCGGGTCGGAAGGCGAGATGGACGAGTACCTGGTGGGCGGCTACACCGCCACCCTCTGGTGGGCGTTCGGCGGCGTGCTGCTCGCGGCCCTGATCGCGGGCCTGACGGTCAACGCCGGGCCCGCACGGAGCGAGGCCGGGCAGGCTGCCGGGACGCCCCGGTGAGCCGCCGCCCGCAGGCGCTCAGTGCCTGCCGTGCACGAGGGTGAACACGGCGCCCTCGGGGTCCGTGACCACGGCCAGCCGCCCGCTCAGGCCCTCGCGCGGGGGCTGGACGATCCGGCCGCCGAGCCGCAGGACCAGGGCGGCGGCCGCGTCGGTGTCCTCGACCTCGAAGTACGTCATCCAGTGCGGCCCGCGGTCGTGGGGCAGGGAGCGGCCGACCCCGTGGACGGCTGCCACCGGCCGGCCCCGCAGGGACAGCGTGAGGTAGTCGAAGTCCTCGCAGGAGTCGGGGTGCGCCAGGGCCTCGTGGCCGAAGACGTGCTCGTAGAACTTCCCGACCGTCGAGGTGTCCTGCGTGACCAGCTCGTGCCACACCGGGGTGCCGGGCCCCCCGGCCAGTTGCGTGCCGAGGTGGGACGCCGCCTGCCAGAGCCCGAAGATCGCGCCCAGCGGGTCCGAGCAGATCGCCACCCGTCCCGCGATCCCGGCGTCCAGCGGGCCCACCGCGACGGTGCCGCCGCAGGAGCGGATGGATTCGGCCGTGGCGTCGGCGTCGTCCGTGGCGAGGTACGTGGTCCAGGCCACCGGGAGCTGCCGGTCCGGCGGCATCTCGCCGATGCCGGCCACCTCCCGCCCGTCGAGCATGGCCCGGACGTACGGGCCGAGCTGCTCGGGGCCGGGCTCGTACTCCCAGCCGAACAGGTCGGCGTAGAATTCCTCGGTGGTGCCGAGGCCGTGCACCATCAGGCTCGCCCAGCACGGCGTGCCGGGCGTGCGCCGCGTTGCTTCCGATGCCTCGGTCATGTCAGCCGTCTCCTCCGTCGTCACGCTCGTGACCTTTCCCGGAGCTGATGCTTCCACTCCAGGGGGCCCGGCGCGCCCCGACCGGCCGGGTTTCCCGGGAGCCGGGAGAGATGTCCGGATCAGTGCGGCCCGTCCCGGCCCGTCGATGTACTGCTTGTTACGCGGAGTGTGTGGCGGAGAGCAAAATGGCCCGCATGACTGCGAACCCGCCCCGCTCCCCGCTCGTCTCCGCCGCCGCCCTGAAGGAGGAGCTGGCCGGCCCGCTGCCGCCGGTTCTCCTCGACGTCCGCTGGCAGCTCGGGGGCCCGAACCTGCGGCCCGAGTACGAGGCCGGACACCTCCCGAACGCCGTCTACGTCGACCTCGACGCGGAACTCGCAGGCCCGGCGGGCTCCGGCGGCCGGCACCCGCTGCCGGATCCCGAGGAGTTCGGAGCGGTGATGCGGCGGGCCGGGGTCTCGGCGGACGCGCCGGTGGTCGTGTACGACGGCGGCCAGGGCTGGGCGGCGGCGCGCGCGTGGTGGCTGTTGCGCTGGACGGGTCACCCCCGCGTGCGGGTCCTGGACGGGGGACTGGCCGCGTGGAAGGCCGGTGACGGTCCGCTGTCGGCCGAGGTCACTCCTGTGAGCGAGGGTGATTTCAAGCCAAATCCGGGTGCCATCGGACTGCTGGACGCGGACGGGGCGGCCGCGCTGGCCCGGACGGGTGTGCTGCTGGACGCACGGGCGGGCGAGCGGTACCGGGGCGAGGTCGAACCGATCGACCCGGTCGGCGGCCACATCCCCGGAGCGGTGTCGGCGCCGACCACGGAGAACGCGGGACCCGACGGCCTGTTCCTGGACCGCGACGCCCTGCGGGCCCGCTTCGAAGGCCTGGGCGTGCACGCCGACACCGCCACCCCGGTCGGGGTCTACTGCGGCTCGGGCGTCTCGGGGGCCCACGAGGTCCTGGCGCTCGCGGCGGCGGGCATCCCGGCGGCGCTGTACGCGGGCAGCTGGTCGGAATGGTCCGCCGACCCGGCACGCGAGGTGGCGGTCGGCGAGCTGCCGGGCTAGGTGCTCGGCACCGGGCCCCGATGGCGGCTTCCACCATCGGGGCCCGGGCCGCGCTACTCCTGCTTCTTGCGGCGGGTGCCGAAGACGATCTCGTCCCAGCTCGGCACCGCCGCGCGGCGGCCGGGGCGCACCCCGTCGGCCTCCGCCTGCCGGTCGGTCGTGCCCGTCAGCCGGTCCCGGTGTCCCGCCACGGTGCGCGGCATCAGCACGTCCGCGTACGCGGAACCCGCACCGGCCGACGCCGAGGCGGCGGGCGCCTCCTCCACCTCCGGCTCCGTCACCGGCTCCGGAACCACCAGGTCGCCGCGGAAGCTCGGGACCGCCTCCAGCAGGGCCGTCAGCGTGTCCCGCTCCTCCTCGGCCTCCGGCTCCGGCGGGGGAGCGGGCGCAGTGGGCCGTTCCATCTGGCGGTCGAGCGCCCGGTCCAGCGGCCGGTCCCGGGGCAGCCGCGCGATCCTCGGCACGAACGGGAAGCTCGGCTCCGGGGTCGCCGGCAGGTCGTCCGACTCGCCGATGAGCGAGCGGGCCTCGTCGTCCACGGCCACGACCAGCCGGCGCGGCGGGTCGTACGTCCAGCTCGCCGAGTGCGGTTCGCCCGCGACCCGGTAGACCAGCAGGACCTCCCAGGTGCCGTCGTCGCGGCGCCAGGAGTCCCACTGGACGGATTCCTTCTCGGCCCCGCGCAGCGAGAGCCTCTCCTGCACGGCCTCGCCGAGCTGGGGCCCGGTGTTCTCGCCGGGCCGGCGCACGGGGGTCTTGCGGGCCCGCTCGGCCATGAACGCGCGCTCGGCGAGCACGGGGCCCTCGAAGCGGCGTACCCGGTCGACGGGGATGCCGGCCATCTGGGCGACCTCCTCCGCGGAGGCACCGGCTCGTATGCGGGCCTGGATGTCGCGGGGGCGGAGGTGGCTCTCCACCTCGATCTCGATCTGGTTCAGGCGCGCACGGTCGTTGCGCACGGCAGCCCGGAGACGCTCGTCGATCGGAAGCGTGTACTCCGTGCTGTCCGCAGCCTTGAGCACCAGTCGTGTGCCGTCATTTGAGACGGCCACGACACGCAGTTCGGGCATGGGGACCTCCCGGGTGGTGCCTGCCGACGTCACGTGCGTCGCTGCTTCCGCTAGTCGAGTGTGGCCTGCCCGGGTGCAGCCTGCCACTACCTTGCCGAGTTAAACCGGCGTGTCGGGCATGCGCCCTTGATCGCTGTTATGGCACGGTTACCTGTTGGGCACGCACAGTGACCGAACGATTACTGTGCGCAGCAGGATCCCGTGCAATACCGCGGCATCGCTGGTCTCGAGTGCCGTTTTTCCATCAGCCGGCCCCCTCTCCCGAGTCCGGACATCCGAAAGGAAGGACGGCCCCAGGGCTCGCCACAGTACTCCATTCGGGCCACCTGGGTGGACCGCCGCGCCGCCGAACTTGTCCCGGACGGCGGGAGTTGGGCTGCCCTGGATCGGGTCCACATCCGGCCGGACCTGGCCGTGCGCCCGTTTTCGGGTGTCCTGCTTCACAGAATCTCCGGAAACGGAACTATCCGTTTCGCTGATGTGTCAGTACTGGAGAAGGCGTTGGAGCGCGAGGGGCAGGACACGCAGGGGATGGCGATGGGTCAGAAGACGGTGCTGGACGTCGAGCCGGAGCGGGAGAAGGAGAAGAAGAAGCTCGACCTGAGTGCGGCTCAGGTCGCGGGTTCCTCCCTCGCCACGGTCGCGGCGGCCCTGCTCGCCTCGCAGCTGGGCGTCTACGGGACCATCCTCGGCGCCGGCGTGGTGAGCGTGGTGGCCACCGCGGGCGGGCCCGTCATCCAGCACCTCTTCCGCCGCACCGGCGACCAGCTGCGCGAGACGGCCCGGCCGAAGGCCCGTCAGGTCCCGGTGGACGGGCCCGGGTCCGCCCCCGCGGGGCGGACGCCGGACGGCACGATGCTGCTGGGCACCGTCCCCGCCGGCGGGCCGCAGCCCGACGAGGAGTTCGGCGAGGGCACGGTCCACGGCACGCGGATGCGGGGCTGGAAGCGGACGGCGGTGGCCTCCGGAGCCGCCTTCGTCATAGCGCTCGGCGGCCTGGGGACCTACGAGGCGGTGGCCGGCACCTCGGTGAGCGCGGACGGCAAGACGCTCCTCACCGGCGGCGTCGGCACGGCCCGCGACCACAAGCCGGACCCGCCGCAGGATCCGACGGGCACCGGCACCGGTGAGAAGGGCGAGAAGACCCCGGACACCGGGAACTCCCCGAGCCCCTCGCACTCGACGGGCGGCCAGAGCCCGACGCCCGACCCCTCGCACTCCCCGGACCCGACGCCGACCCCGACCCCGCCGAAGCCCACCCCGACGCCGACCCCCACGCCCACCCCGACTCCCACGCCGGGCACCGGCAAGCCGACGCCGAGCACCGGCACGGGCAGCGGGTCGGGCGCGGACGCCGGCACCGGCACCGGCACCGGCCAGGAGACGCCGACGCCCTGAGGGCTCAGTCCCCCAGAACGCGCCGCAGGTAGTCGTTGCCGAAGACCCGGTCCGGGTCCAGCCGGTCCCGGAGCGTGGTGAACTCCCCGAAGCGCGGGTACGCCCCGGCGAAGTACTCCGCGTCCCGCGTGTGCACCTTGCCCCAGTGCGGCCGCCCGCCGTACTCGGTGAAGATCCGCTCGGCGGCCGTGAAGTAGGCCTGGTACGGGGTGCCCTTGTACATGTGCACCGCGATGTACGCGGTCTCGCGGCCCGAGGCCGTCGACAGGGTGATGTCGTCCGCCGGAGCCGTCCGCACCTCCACCGGGAAGCTGATCCGCAGGCCGGAGCGGTCCACCACGGCCTTCAGCTCCCGCAGCGCCTCGACGACGCGCTCGCGCGGAAGGGCGTACTCCATCTCCACGAACCGCACCCGGCGCGGACTGGTGAACACCTTGTACGGGATGTCCGTGTAGGTGCGCGCCGACAGGGCGCGGCTCGCGATCCGGGCGATGGAGGGGATGGCCGCCGGGACGGCGCGGCCGAAGGAGTTGACGGCCTGGAAGAGCCCGTTGGACAGCAGCTCGTCCTCGACCCAGGCGGAGACCGCTCCGGGCGGGGCGGCCGGGCCCTGGCTGCGGTTGTTGCGCTTGGTGTTGCAGTTGCCGGTGTGCGGGAACCAGTAGAACTCGAAGTGCTCGTTCTCCGCGTGGTGCTGGTCGAACTCGGCCGTCACCCGGTCGAAGCTCATCGGCTCCTCACGGGCGGTCAGGAAGAAGAGCGGCTCCACGGCGAAGGTGAGGGAGGTGACCACGCCGAGCGCCCCGATGCCGAGGCGGGCCGCGGCGAAGACGGCGCGTTCCTCGTCGGCACTCTCCTCGGAGCAGGTGAGCAGCCGCCCGTCCGCCGTGACCAGCTCCAGGCCGCGGATCTGGGCGGCGATGGAGGCCGAGTCGCGGCCGGTTCCGTGGGTGCCGGTGCTGGTGGCGCCGGAAACCGTCTGCTCCATGATGTCGCCCATGTTGGCGAGCGACAGGCCCTCTTTGGCGAGGGCCAGGTTGAGGTCCTTGAGGACCGTGCCCGCCGCCACGGTGACGGTGCCGGCCTTCCGGTCGATCGCCTGGATCCCGGCGAGCGCCTGCGGGCGGATCAGTACGCCGTCGGTCGCGGCGGCCGCGGTGAAGGAGTGGCCGGTGCCGACCGCCTTCACCTTCAGCCCGTCCGAGGCGGCCCGGCGGACCGCCTCCTGGAGCTCCCCGACCGATGCCGGGGTGACCACGCGCGCGGGCGTGGCGCTGACGTTGCCCGCCCAGTTATGCCACGCGGCGGTCCTTGTCCCGCTGCTGCCTGCTGTCCCCGTCGTCGCCATCGTTGGAAGGCTCCTCCCCTTGCGCCGACCTCGTCAGCCGGCGGTAACCCGCGAACGCAACCGCCGCCGCGGCGGTCCCCGCCGAGATGGAGACGACGTACCCGGTCTTCGCGCCGGCGGCGTCGATGACCCAGCCGGCCGCGGAGGAGCCGAGCGCTACCCCGACCGCGAGGCCGGTGCTGATCCAGGTCATGCCCTCGGTCAGCTTCGCGCGTGGTACGTGCGCCTCGATCAGGGCCATCGTGGTGATCATCGTGGGAGCGATGGCGAGGCCCGAGACGAAGAGCGCCACGGCCAGAAACGGAAGGTTCCCGGCCAGTAGGAGGGGGATCATACTCACGGCCATCGCACAGATGCCCAGCACCCACCTGCGTTCCGGCTTGCCCTTGAGGTGCAGCAGGCCGAAGACGATGCCGGCGAGGCAGGAGCCGACCGCCCAGATGGCGAGGATGAAGCTGGCGGCGGCCTTGTGTCCCTGCTCGTCGGCGAAGGCCAGCGTGACCACGTCGATGGAGCCGAAGATGGCGCCGGTGGCCACGAAGGTGGCCATCAGCACCTGGAGTCCGGGGGAGCGCAGCGCCGAGGTCCGGTCGGAGTCCTCGCCGCGCGGGTGCGGGGCCGGCTCGGTGGCGCGCTGGGCGGTCAGCCACCACACGCCCACCAGCAGGCAGACCCCGGCGACCAGCGGGCCCGCCTCGGGGAACCAGGTGGTGGAGAGCCCGATGGCGAGGATCGGCCCGAAGATGAAGCAGACCTCGTCCAGGACGGACTCCAGGGAGTACGCCGTGTGCAGTTCGCGCGGCGAGTCCCGGTAGATGGCCGTCCACCGGGCGCGGATCATCGAGCCCACGCTGGGGACGCAGCCGGCGAGCGCGGCGAAGACGAACAGGGTCCAGTCGGGCGTGTTGTTGGCCGCGCACAGCAGCAGCCCGGAGATGGCCAGGAGCGCGAGCAGGGTCGCCGGACGCAGGACGCGGCGCTGGCCGTACTGGTCGACCAGGCGGGAGACCTGCGGGCCGAGCGCCGCCGCGGAGAGCGCGAGGGTGGCGGTGAGGGCGCCGGCCAGCGAGTAGCGGCCGGTGAGCTCGGAGATCATCGTCAGGATGCCGATGCCGACCATGGAGAGCGGCAGCCGGCCTATGAGGCCGGCCGCGCTGAAGCCCCGGCTCCCGGGGGTGGCGAAGATCGCGCGGTAGGGACTGGGCAAGGTGCCCTCCGTAAGGGACGTCATTGGCCCATACAGGTTACGGCCGCACCCAAGCCGCCCGCGCGGGGAGGAACCGGACAGCGGCCGAAGGGGCCCGTACCCCGGTCCGGGCGGTCCCGGAGGCCGGGCCTGTTTTCCGCGGGGCGGCGGCGGGTGGCAGGATTCGAGGCATGTCTGACCAGCTCCGCGCCTCCGCCGCCGGCTCGGCCGAAGGCCCCGCCGCCCCCTACGACGCCCTCCTGCTGCTGTCCTTCGGCGGCCCCGAGGGGCCCGACGACGTCGTGCCGTTCCTGGAGAACGTCACCCGGGGCCGCGGCATCCCGCGCGAGCGGCTCAAGGAGGTCGGGCAGCACTACTTCGGCTTCGGCGGGGTCAGCCCGATCAACGGCCAGAACCGCGAACTGCTGGACGCCCTGCGCAAGGACTTCGCCGGGCACGGGCTGGACCTGCCCGTCTACTGGGGCAACCGCAACTGGGCCCCGTACCTGAACGACGTGATGCGCGAGATGGCCGCCGACGGGCACCGCCGCATCGCGGTGCTCGCGACCAGCGCGTACGCCTCGTACTCGGGCTGCCGGCAGTACCGCGAGAACCTCGCCGACGCGCTCGCCCTGCTCGTCGAAGAGGGCGTGGCCGAGGCGGACCTGCCGAAGGTCGACAAACTGCGGCACTACTTCAACCACCCCGGCTTCGTACAGCCCATGATCGACGGGGTGCTCGCCTCGCTGGCGTCGCTGCCCGCGGAAGTCCGCGCCGGGGCGCACCTGGCCTTCACCACGCACTCCATCCCGAACGCGGCCGCGGACACCTCCGGCCCGGTGGCGGACCACACCGACAACGGCGAGGGCGGGGCCTACGTCAAGCAGCACCTGGACGTCGCGAAGCTGATCGCCGACGCGGTCCGCGCGGAGACCGGCACCGAGCTGCCCTGGGAGCTCGTCTACCAGTCGCGCAGCGGCGCCCCGCACATCCCGTGGCTGGAACCGGACATCTGCGACCACCTGGAGGCCCTGCACGCGGCGGGCGCCCCGGCGGTGGTCATGGTGCCGATCGGCTTCGTCTCGGACCACATGGAGGTGCTGTACGACCTCGACACGGAGGCGACGGCGAAGGCCGCCGAGCTGGGGCTGCCCATCGCCCGCTCGGCCACGGTCGGCGCCGACCCCCGCTTCGCGGCGGCGGTACGGGACCTCGTGCTGGAGCGGGCCGCGGCGGAACGCGGGGAAGCCGTGGAGCGCTGCGCGCTCGGGCTGCTCGGGGCGAGCCACGACCTGTGCGCGGTGGGCTGCTGCCCGGCGCGCGGGCCCCGGCCGGCGGCCGCGGGCGTGGACAGCCCGTACGCGTAGCCGCCGGTGTGCGCAGAGAAGTCCGCAGAAGTCGATGAACGGGAGCCGGGCGTGATCTCCGAAGAGCTGAAGACCGAACTGCTGGACGTGGCCCTGGAGGCGGCCGGCCGGGCGGGCGCGCTGCTGAGGGACGGGCGGCCCGCCGATCTGGCGGTGGCCTCGACCAAGTCGAGCCCGATCGACGTGGTGACCGAGATGGACATCGCGGCCGAGAAGCTGATCACCGGCATCCTCGGGGAGCGGCGGCCCGAGGACGGGCTGCTGGGCGAGGAGGGCTCGGAATCGGCCGGCACCAGCGGCGTGCGGTGGGTCATCGACCCGCTGGACGGCACGGTGAACTACCTCTACGGGCTGCCGACCTGGGGCGTGTCCATCGCGGCCGAGTACCGCGGCGAGACGGTGGCCGGCGTCGTGGCGGCGCCGATGCGCGGGGAGACGTACCACGCGGTCCTGGGGCGCGGGGCCTGGCTGGGCGGGGTACGGCTCGCCTGCCGGCCGGCGGCTCCGCTGGACCAGGCGCTGATCGGCACCGGTTTCGCGTACGTCCAGAGCCGTCGGGCGCACCAGGCCGACGTCGCGCAGCGGATCATCCCACTGGTCCGGGACGTCCGGCGCGGCGGTTCGGCGGCGATCGACCTGTGCGACGTGGCCGCCGGGCGGCTGGACGGGTACTGGGAGCGCGGGCTGAACCCCTGGGACCTGGCGGCGGGCGAGCTGATCGCGCGGGAGGCCGGCGCGGTGACGGGCGGCCGGCCCGGGGAGCCCGCCTCGGGCGAGCTCGCGCTGGCCGCGACCCCCGCGGTGTTCGCCTCGCTGCGGCCGCTGCTGGAGGAAGCCGGGGCCTGGCACGACTGAGCGGGCGCGCCCCCGGGGCGGGTTCCGGGGCGGGTTCCGGGGCGTGAAGGAACCCCGGCGGCCGGGTGGCGGCCTCCGGGGTCCGGGGGAGTGTGGGTAACGGCGGCTGGAGTCAGCAGGCGGAGACGGTGACCGGAACGCCGTGATCGGCGGCGATGCGCTGGAGGTCTTCCAGCTCCGCCTGTTCCACTTCCACGAGGAAGTCGTCGCCCGTCTCGCGAGCCTGCCTGAGGTCCGACTGCGTGCTCCTGATGCGCTGCAGGAGACCCGCGGTGAATGCGTCCATGGTGGGTTCGCCCCCTCTTCGTGGGTCGGCGGCGGCACGTGGCGGTCCGCCGTCAGGGAGTGTTCGGGGTGTGAAGTCGTCCTCCCCGCCGCTCTGGACCCAGAAACCTCGTAAGGCGAGGGAATCCTCACTTCCGTCCCCCGGGTCACCCCCGAACGGCGTCTTACAGCCGGTTTACCGGCGAAAGGGGCAGGATGGAGGCCACATGACACGCTGCCCTGACGGGCTCTGAGGAAGGAAACGACGTGCGCGTACTCGTCGTCGAGGACGAGCAGCTGCTCGCCGATGCGGTGGCCACCGGACTGCGCCGGGAGGCCATGGCCGTGGACGTCGTGTACGACGGCGCCGCGGCACTGGAGCGCGTCGGAGTGAACGACTACGACGTGGTCGTGCTCGACCGGGACCTCCCGCTCGTCCACGGCGACGACGTGTGCCGGAAGATCGTCGAGCTCGGCATGCCCACCCGCGTGCTCATGCTGACGGCCTCCGGCGACGTGAGCGACCGGGTCGAGGGCCTGGAGATCGGGGCGGACGACTATCTGCCCAAGCCCTTCGCGTTCACCGAGCTGACCGCGCGGGTACGGGCCCTGGGCCGCCGCACCACGGTCGCGCTGCCCCCGGTGCTGGAGCGCGCCGGGATCAAGCTGGACCCGAACCGGCGCGAGGTGTTCCGCGAGGGCAAGGAGGTGCAGCTGGCACCGAAGGAGTTCGCGGTGCTGGAGGTCCTCATGCGCAGCGAGGGCACGGTCGTGTCCGCCGAGCAGCTCCTGGAGAAGGCGTGGGACGAGAACACGGATCCCTTCACCAACGTGGTGCGCGTGACGGTGATGACGCTGCGCCGCAAGCTGGGGGAGCCGCCGGTCATCGTGACCGTCCCCGGTTCCGGCTACCGGATCTGACGCGGGTGGCAGCGACCCCGGCGCCACCGGCGGCGCCACCGAAACCGACCTGGGACCCCGGCCAGCCCGAGGGTCCTTTCCCTTGGCTGCGGCCGACCATCCGGATACGTCTCACGCTGCTGTACGGCGGGATGTTCCTGATCGCCGGCATCCTGCTGCTGTCGATCATCTACCTGCTGGCGGCGCAGGCGCTGCGGCAGGGCAACGCGCTGCCGTTCACCATCGTGGGCGGCGGCCCGATCCAGGTCACGAGCAGCTGCCCCGGCGTGAGCGGCACGGGCCAGATGCCCGACCAGTTCAACGCCGCGATCAACACGTGCATCCTCGAACAGCGCCGGCACGCGCTGGACGACCTGCTGAGCCGGTCCCTGATGGCCCTGATGGGCCTCAGCATCATCGCCTTCGCCTTCGGCTACGCGATGGCCGGCCGGGTGCTCTCGCCGCTCGGCAAGATCACCCGGACCGCCCGCCGGGTGGTCGGCTCCGACCTCACCCGGCGGATCGAGCTGGACGGGCCGGACGACGAGCTCAAGGAGCTCGCCGACACCTTCGACGAGATGCTGGACCGGCTGGAGCGGGCCTTCACGGCCCAGCAGCGGTTCGTGGCCAACGCCTCGCACGAGCTGCGGACCCCGCTGGCCATCAACCGGACGCTGCTGGAGGTGCACCTCTCCGATCCCGGGGCACCGGTGGAGCTGCAGCAGCTGGGCAAGACCCTGCTCGCCACCAACGAGCGCAGCGAGCAGCTGGTCGAGGGCCTGCTGCTGCTGGCCCGCAGCGACAACCAGATCATCGAGCGCAAGCCCGTGGACCTGGCGGAGGTGGCCTCGCGCGCCCTCGACCAGGCGCGCGGGGAGGCGCAGGCCAAGGGCGTGGAGATCCGCGGGGAGCGCGCGCTGGCCGTCGTCCAGGGCAACGGCGTGCTGCTGGAGCGGATCGCGCTCAACCTGGTGCAGAACGCCGTCCGCTACAACGTGCCCGAGGGCGGCTGGGTGGAGGTCACCACCGAGGCCGTGCACGGGCAGGCGGTCCTGCTGGTATCGAACACGGGTCCCGTGGTTCCCGCGTACGAGGTGGACAACCTCTTCGAGCCCTTCAGGCGGCTGCGTACGGAGCGCACGGGCAGCGACAAGGGTGTCGGGCTCGGCCTCTCCATCGCGCGCTCCGTGGCGCGCGCACACGGCGGGAGGATCCAGGCGGTACCGCGCGAGGGCGGTGGCCTCGTGATGCGTGTCACTCTGCCCTTGTGAGCGCGACCACCCCGTGTTCGCTGTTGGCTGAATGCTTGGGTCATGAAGGCAGTGACTTCTGTGCGATCGATCACAGTGTCGAGTGTCCGGCCCTATGCGCTCAGTGACCTTGGGAGGGCCGGAAAGCCCGGGAAGTCCGGGTTTCCGGCCCCCCTAGCGGCGGGAAATACATGGGGTGGCGTTTGTGCAAGACGGCCCCCGGACCGTGTACGGTCCCGGTCGTCATCCCAGCCAATCGCTCTTCCGAATGTGCGGCTGGGTGTCGATTGAGTAACAGACCTTGATGTGAGGCAAAATCTCCGCCTCAGGTCGGGCACAAGTCCGGCCTCTCGCGCGTTACGTGCGCTGAGACACCCGCTAAATCCCAGAGGGGGAGAGCGAACTATGGCAACGGACTACGACACCCCGCGCAAGACCGACGACGACGTAGACAACGACAGCATCGAAGAGCTGAAGGCTCGTCGCAACGAGAAGTCGTCCTCGAACGTCGACCTGGACGAAATCGACAACGCGGAGGGCCTCGACCTGCCCGGCGCAGACCTCTCCAACGAGGAACTGGCCGTTCGGGTCCTGCCCAAGCAGGCCGACGAGTTCACCTGCACGAGCTGCTTCCTGGTGCACCACCGCAGCCAGCTTGCGCGCGAGAAGAACGGTCAGCCGATCTGCCGCGAATGCGACTGAGAGGCGTCGGCCGTGACTGGCTCGACACCATTTCGGAAGCGGCGCTTCCGAAAAGCTGGTGATCCGGCGGAGACGCGCGAGGGAACCGAGGGCCTGGAGACAGGCCCTGGAGCCCCCGGCGTACCCGCCGTGCTCCCCGACACCGCCGAGGCGGTGCCGTCGGCCTCCGAGGCCGGCGAGGGGCCCCGGAAGCACTCCGGGGTCCGTCGGCTGCAAGCCGTCAAGAACGGTGTGCGCAAGGGCGGCGAAAGTGCCAGGGCCGCCGCCCTTTACCTCACCGACCGAGTCATCGAGAACGCACCACGCGTTCCGGTTCGGGACCTCGCGACCCTGCGCGCGCAGTTCCCGGGCCTCGGGCCCGATCAGCTGGCCGACAAGCTGATCTCGGGCGCCGCCAACGCCACCTCCACGGTCGGCGCCGGGATCGGCGCGGCCGCCATGCTGCCGGTGCCCCCCGCCATGCCGGCCGAGCTGGCCGCCGAGATCACCGGGGTCGCCGCGATCGAGCTGAAGCTCATCGCCGAACTCCACGAGGTCTACGGCCTGCGACCGCCCGGCAACCTCAAGGAGCGCAGCGTCGCCTACCTCACGTCGTGGACGGAGGAGCGCGGGGTCGACCTCACCAAGCCGACCACGCTGAACGCGGCGCTCGGCGGCCAGATGAAGCGCGAACTGCGCCAGCAGATCATGAAGCGGATGTTCCGCAACCTGCCCAACCTGATGCCCTTCATGGTCGGAGCCGCCGTCGGAGCGGTCATGAACCGCCGGGACACCCGCAAACTCGCCGAGAAGGTACGTACGGACCTGCGGGCCCGCGCCGTGCCCTGGAACGCGCTGCCGCAGCTCCCGCCCCTTGAGCGGCCCGCCGAGGCCCTTCCCGAGGCGGCCAGGGCCGCCGTCGAGGGCCGGATGTTCGACCCGCGGGCCATCGACCCGGGCATCGTCGACCCCCGGGACTGAGCCCGGACGGGGTCAGTCCCGGCCCTGCGCCGCGCGGATGGCCGCCACCAGGGCCTGCGGCTCGCGGGTGGAGACGTAGACGTACGGGGTCGGGTCGGCCGGATCGGTGATCTCGACGCGCACCGCCGTCGGCACGTAGCTGCGCATCAGCATGAAGGCGCGGGTGTCGGCCTTGTACGTGCGCCAGGCGCGGGCCTCCTCCGGCTCCAGCACCTCGGGTTCGCCGAGCGCCGTCACCGGGATCCGGGCCTC
This sequence comes from Streptomyces sp. CA189, assembly GCF_056428985.1. Lineage (NCBI taxonomy): Bacteria > Bacillati > Actinomycetota > Actinomycetes > Kitasatosporales > Streptomycetaceae > Streptomyces > Streptomyces sp. CA189. The sequence goes on from NZ_JBWJVM010000005.1 coordinate 122,312, forward strand.
CCCGGCGGCCAGCGCGCCGCCCACCACGCGCACGCGCTGGGAACCGTACGAACTCACCACCAGCCCCGCCAGCGCGGTGCCCCCGATCAGCCCGGCCAGCATCGGCAGCGTGCCCAGCGGGAGCAGCATGAGCGCGCAGGCCAGGCCGGTGAGGGCGGCGATGGCCCACCAGGAACGGGGGGCTGTCAGACGTTCGTCGTGGTGCGCGGGGGAGAGCTGCATGCGGCCAAGCCTGCCACGAGGCGACCGGCGGGTAGCCGCGCGGGTAAGGTCTGCGGCTGTGAGTGGACGAAACACAGCGTTGACGCCCCCCGCCGATGCCTCGGCGCCGGTGCGGCACCCCGATGCCCCGGCCCCCGGCGAACTCCTCGGCGCGCACTACGAGCACTGCTTCGGCTGCGGCGACGGCCAGCCGCACGGGCTCCACCTGGAGGCCCGCGCGGGCGAGGGCGTGCGCGTCACCGCGGAGTTCACCGTCAAGCCCGCCCATCAGGGTGCGCCCGGCCTCGCGCACGGCGGCGTCCTCGCCACCGCGCTCGACGAGACCCTGGGCTCCCTGAACTGGCTGCTGCGCGTCATCGCCGTCACCGGCCGGCTGGAGACGGACTTCGTCCGGCCCGTGCCCGTGGACACCGTGCTGTACCTGGAGGCCGAGGTCACCGCCGTCGCCGGCCGGAAGATCTACTCCAGCGCGGTCGGCCGAATAGGCGGACCGCAGGGACCGGTCGCGCTGCGCGCCGACGCCCTCTTCATCGAAGTGAAGGTCGACCACTTCATCGACAACGGACGGCCCGAGGAGATCCGGGCGGCGATGGCCGACCCGGACCAGGTCAGGCGCTCACGCGCCTTCGAGGTGAACCCCTGATGTCTGAGAACAACACCGGCGTGGACGTGGCCATCCGGCGCGTCGACCCGGAGGTGCCGATTCCGGCCTACGGGCACCCCGGCGACGCCGGCTGCGATCTGGTCACCACCGTGGCCGCGGAGCTGGAGCCGGGGGAGCGGGCGGTCCTGCCCACCGGGATCTCCATCGCGCTGCCCGAGGGGTACGCGGCGTTCGTGCACCCGCGCTCGGGCCTGGCCGCCCGCTGCGGGCTCGCACTCGTGAATGCCCCCGGGACGGTGGATGCCGGGTACCGTGGGGAGATCAAGGTGATCGTGGTCAATCTCGACCCGCGCGAGAGCGTCAGGTTCGAGCGTTTCGACCGCATTGCCCAGCTGGTTGTCCAGCGAGTCGAGCAGGTGCGCTTCCGCGAGGTGGCGCAGCTTCCCGACTCGGCGCGGGCCGAGGGGGGTTTCGGCTCCACCGGTGGTCATGCGGCCGTGGCCGGATCCGGCGCTGGTCAGCAGGGTGGGAATGGCTACGCTTCGGTCGTATCCGACCGGGAAGGACAGTGACGTGTTCGGACGTCGCAAGAAGAACGACTCCGCCAAGGACGGCGGCGCGGCCGAGCAGGTCGTCGACGGCGTAGGTGCCGATGAGCAGGACGGCACGGAGGAGACCGACGCGGTCCAGCCGCGCAGGGTGAACCTGCCGCCGGCCCCGCGGCCCGACGGCCCGTGGGACATCTCGGAGGTCCCCGGCAACCCCGAGGACGGCCGGGTCGACCTCGGCGGCATCCTCGTACCGGGTGTCGAGGGCATGGAGCTGCGCGTCGAGGTCGCCGGAGACGCGATCGTCGCCGCGACCGTGGTGCTCGGCGACAGCGCCGTGCAGCTGCAGGCCTTCGCCGCGCCCCGCAAGGAAGGCATCTGGGGCGAGGTCCGCGAGGAGATCGCCGAGGGCATCACCAAGCAGGGCGGCATCATCGACGAGGTCGAGGGTCCGCTGGGCTGGGAGCTGCGCGCGCAGGTCCCCGTACCGCTCCCGGACGGGCAGACCGGCGCCCAGCTGGTCCGCTTCGTCGGGGTGGACGGTCCGCGCTGGTTCCTGCGCGGTGTCATTTCCGGCCAGGGCGCGGTGCGTCCCGAGTCGGCCGGGGTGCTGGAGCGCATCTTCCTGGACACCGTCGTGGTCCGCGGCGAGGGCCCGATGGCCCCGCGCGACCCGATCGTCCTGAAGCTGCCGAACGACGCGCAGATGGTGCCGGACGGCGTGCAGACCGACGACGCCGGAGACCAGGAAGGCTCCCGCTTCGGCGGTGGCATGGGCCAGCTCGAGCGCGGCCCGGAGATCACCGAGGTCCGCTGACCCCGGTCCGATCCCGTACGGCCGTGGCCCCCGGCGGCGTCCCCGCCTGCCCGTCCGTCCGCCCGTCCGGGTGGGTGTCAGGGAACCGTCAGAGATCCCCCCACAGCCGGTCATCGGCGCGTGAACGGGGCGGACGTCCCGGAGAATGGGCGCATGGGACGCGGCAAGCTCAGGATCTATCTCGGCTCGGCCCCCGGAGTGGGCAAGACGTACGCCATGCTCTCGGAGGGCCACCGCCGGGTCGAGCGCGGCACCGACTGCGTCGTGGGCTTCGTCGAGCACCACGGGCGGCCGCGCACCGAGGTCATGCTGCACGGTCTGGAACAGGTGGAGCGCAAGGAGCTCGTGTACCGGGGCGCCGCCTTCACCGAGATGGACGTGGACTCCCTGCTGGCCCGCAAGCCCGCCATAGCCCTCGTGGACGAACTGGCGCACACCAACGTGCCGGGCTCGCGCAACGCCAAGCGCTGGCAGGACGTGGAGGAGCTGCTGCGGGCCGGGATCGACGTGATCTCCACGGTCAACATCCAGCACCTGGAGTCCCTGGGCGACGTGGTGGAGTCGATCACCGGCGTGCGGCAGCGGGAGACCGTCCCCGACGAGGTGGTGCGCCGCGCCGACCAGATCGAGCTGGTCGACATGTCCCCGCAGGCCCTGCGCCGCCGGATGGCGCACGGCAACATCTACAAGTCCGACAAGGTCGACGCGGCCCTGTCCAACTACTTCCGGCCCGGGAACCTGACCGCGCTGCGCGAGCTCGCGCTGCTCTGGGTCGCCGACCGGGCCGACGAGTACCTCCAGCAGTACCGGGGCGAGCACAACATCCGCTCCACCTGGCAGGCGCGCGAGCGGATCGTCGTGGGCCTCACCGGGGGACCCGAGGGGCGCACCCTCATCCGGCGCGCCTCCAGGGTGGCGGCCAAGGGCTCGGGCAGCGAGATCCTGGCCGTCTACATCGCCCGCAGCGACGGGCTGACCGCGGCCTCGCCCAAGGAGCTCGCGGTCCAGCGGACGCTGGTCGAGGACCTCGGCGGAACGTTTCACCATGTGATCGGCGACAACGTGCCCGAGGCGCTCCTCGAATTCGCCAAGGGGGTCAACGCCACCCAGATCGTGCTCGGCTCCAGCCGCCACCGCTCCTGGCGGTACGTGTTCGGCCCCGGAGTCGGCGCCACCGTGGCCCGTGACTCGGGGCCCGACCTCGACGTGCACATCGTCACGCACGAGGAAGTCGCCAAGGGCCGCGGCCTCCTGCCCGTGGCCCGCTCGGCGGCCCGGCTCGGCCGGACCCGCCTGGTGGCCGGCTGGGTGGTCGGGGTGGCCCTGCCGCTGGCGCTCGCGACGCTGCTGACGCACATCGACACCGACCCCGGCCTCGCCAACGAGATGCTGCTGTTCCTGGCCCTGACCGTGGCCGCGGCCCTGCTCGGCGGGCTCTGGCCGGCGCTGGCCTCCGCCGCCGTGGGCTCCCTGCTGCTGAACTACTACTTCGCCCCGCCCATCCACCGCTTCACCATCTCGGACCCCAAGAACATCGTCGCCATCGCGGTCTTCTTCGGCGTCGCGGGCTCGGTGGCCTCCGTCGTCGACGCCGCCGCCCGCCGCACCCACCAGGCCGCCCGGCTGCGCGCCGAGTCCGAGATCCTGTCCTTCCTCGCCGGCAGCGTGCTGCGCGGCGAGACCACCCTGGACGCGCTGCTGGAGCGGGTGCGCGAGACCTTCGCCATGGAGTCGGTGGCGCTGCTGGAGCGCGAGAGCGACGTCGAGCCCTGGCGGCCGGCGGGCAGCGTCGGCCCGAACCCGGTCGCCCGCCCCGAGGACGCCGACGTGGACATGCCGATCGGCGACCACATGGCGCTGGCCCTGTCCGGGCGGGTGCTGCCCGCCGAGGACCGCCGCGTGCTCGGCGCCTTCGCCGCCCAGGCCGCCGTCGTGCTCGACCGGCAGCGGCTGGTCGGAGAGGCGGAGGAGGCCCGCCGGATGGCGGAGGGCAACCGGATCCGGACCGCGCTGCTGGCCGCCGTCAGCCATGACCTGCGTACGCCGCTGGCCTCCATCAAGGCCTCCGTGAGCTCCCTGCGCTCCGACGACGTGGACTGGTCCGACGAGGACCGGGCCGAGCTCCTGGAGGGCATCGAGGACGGCGCCGACCGGCTGGACCACCTCGTGGGCAACCTGCTCGACATGTCGCGGCTCCAGACCGGCACCGTCACCCCGCTGATCCGCGAGATCGACCTCGACGAGGTGGTCCCGATGGCGCTGGGCGGCGTACCCGAGGGCAGCGTGCTGCTGGACGTCCCGGAGACCCTTCCCATGGTGGCGGTGGATCCGGGGCTGCTGGAGCGGACCGTGGCCAACGTGGTGGAGAACGCGGTGAAGTACAGCCCGCCTCAGGAGCAGGTGCTCGTGGCGGCCAGCTTCCTCGGCGACCGGGTCGAGGTACGGGTCGTGGACCGCGGGCCGGGCGTCCCCGACGAGGCCAAGGACCGGATCTTCGCCCCCTTCCAGCGGCACGGGGACGCGCCGCGCGGCGCCGGGGTCGGGCTCGGGCTGGCCGTCGCGCGCGGCTTCGCCGAGGCCATGGACGGCACCCTGGAGGCCGAGGACACCCCCGGGGGCGGGCTCACCATGGTGCTCACGCTGCGGGCGGTGACCGGCGGGCGGCCGCAGATCCACGTGAGCGTGGACGGCGAGGGGCGCAGCGCGCCGGGCGGGGCCGAGGGGCCGGAGCCGGGCGGGGCCGGGGGGCACCCGGTGGATTTTGATCTCGATTCGATACGACAGAAGGCAGGACCTCAATGACCCGGGTGCTCGTGGTGGACGACGAACCTCAGATCGTCCGAGCCCTCGTGATCAACTTGAAGGCGCGCAAGTACGAGGTCGACGCGGCCGCCGACGGGGCGAGCGCCCTGGAACTGGCGGCCGCCCGCCACCCCGACGTGGTCGTCCTGGACCTCGGCCTGCCCGACATGGACGGGATCGAGGTGATCAAGGGGCTGCGCGGCTGGACGCGGGTTCCCATCCTCGTCCTCTCCGCCCGCCACACCTCCGACGAGAAGGTCGAGGCCCTGGACGCGGGAGCCGACGACTACGTCACCAAGCCCTTCGGCATGGACGAGCTGCTCGCCAGGCTGCGCGCCGCCGTCCGGCGGGCGGAACCGGGCGCCGGGGCCGGCGAGGACGAGGTGATCGTCGAGACGGAGACCTTCACGGTGGACCTCGCGGCGAAGAAGGCGGTGCGCGCCGGCCGCGACGTACGCCTCACGCCCACCGAGTGGCACCTGCTGGAGGTGCTGGTGCGCAACGGCGGCAAACTGGTCAGCCAGAAGCAGCTCCTGCAGGAGGTCTGGGGGCCCTCGTACGGGACCGAGACCAACTACCTGCGGGTCTACATGGCCCAGCTGCGGCGCAAGCTGGAGGCCGACCCCTCGCACCCGATCCACTTCATCACCGAACCGGGCATGGGATACCGCTTCGAGAGGTAGCGGGGGCGCCGGTACGCTTCCTGTATGAGTGCTGAACCGCGTTCCGAGAAGCCCGCTAAGCCGGCGAAGCCCGCCAGGCCGGCGGGCCGGTTCCGCCGGATGATAGAGCGGCTGTCCACCTCGCAGGAGGAGCTGCATTCGGCGGAGCTGCAGGAGGACGCAGAAGCCGCGGGGTGCACGCGGATCTGTGACTGCCACGACCGTCAGATAGTGAAGGTGACCGGGACCCTGCGGACCGTCACCCTGCGGCCGCGCGCGGGGGTCCCCGCCCTGGAGGCCGAGCTGTTCGACGGCTCGGCCGCGCTGGACGTCGTCTGGCTCGGACGTCGCTCGATCGTGGGAATCGAACCCGGCCGTCGCATGATCGCCTCCGGGCGGATCTCGATGAGCCACGGCCGTCGGGTGCTCTTCAACCCGAAGTACGAACTCCGACCGCTCGGACAGGAGCACTGACGGTGACGTCACTCGACAAATCGACCACGCCCGCGACGGAGCCCGACACGGAACCGTCGGCGGACCAGAAGGCCGTCACGCAGGCGGCACTCTTCGACGCCTTCGGCGGCATCCGGGGCACCGTGGAGACGATGCTCCCCGGGCTGCTCTTCGTCATGATCTACACGATCAACAAGGACGTGAAGCTGTCCGCCATCGCGGCGGGCGCGGTCGCGGTCCTGCTGGTGATCGTGCGGCTGCTGCGCAAGGACACGGTCAAACACGCCTTCAGCGGGGTCTTCGGCGTGGGCGTGGGCGTGGCCTTCGCCCTGTTCACGGGCAGCGCGAAGGGGTTCTACCTGCCCGGCATGATCTACGGCGCCGGCCTGGGCGTGGCCTTCACGCTCTCCGCGCTGGTGGGCTTCCCGCTGCTGGGGGTGATCCTGGGGCCGGTCTTCAAGGAGAACCTGTCCTGGCGCACGCGCAACCCCGGGCGCAAGAAGGCGTACGTCAAGGCCAGCCTGGCCTGGGGCCTGATCTTCCTCGCGAAGTACGCGATCCTCTTCCCGCTGTACTGGTGGGGCGACGCGACGCAGCTCGGCTGGGTGCTGATCGCGCTGAAGCTGCCGCCGATGGTGCTGGCGGTGTACTTCACGTGGCTCTTCCTGGCGCAGGCGCCGCCGCCGATCAACGTGATCGCGGAGTGGGAGGCGGAGGAGGCCGCGGAGAAGGCCGCGAAGGCCGCGAAGGCCGCGGGGGGCCAGGGAGCCTGAACCGTACGCCGCCGCGTGCGCGTGCTTGCTGCGCACGGTGGGAGCGGGCTGCGCCCGGGCCCCTGGGGCTCCGCCCCAGACCCCGCGCCTCAAACGCCGGCGGGGCTGGATTTTGCCCGGCGCCGGATTGGAGCGGCGGGGCTGGATTGGGCCGGCGGTCGGATCGGGCCGGCGCCCGATGGGGTCGGCGGTGCCGGATCCGCGCGGCCTGTGGCCCCGTAGGCCCAGGGATGTGCGAAGGGGCGGCTGACCGTGGTGGTCAGCCGCCCCTTTCGGCGTTCAGCGGGCCGCAGGCTAGTCCGCGGCCTGGAGGAGGTCCTCCAGCTGCTCCTCGCGGGCCTGGGCGGCCACGAAGAGGAGCTCGTCGCCCGGCTCCAGGGTCTCCTCGCCGTGCGGGGTCAGGACCCGGTTGCCGCGGATGATCGTGACCAGCGAAGTGTCCTCCGGCCAGGTGATCTCGCTGATCTGCTTGCCTGCGACCTGGGAGTCGGCGGGCAGGGTCAGCTCGACGAGGTTGGCGTCGCCGTGGCTGAAGCGCAGCAGCCGGACCAGGTCGCCGACGCTGACGGCCTCCTCGACCAGCGCCGACATCAGGCGCGGGGTCGAAACGGCGACGTCCACGCCCCAGGACTCGTTGAAGAGCCACTCGTTCTTCGGGTTGTTCACCCGGGCCACGACCCGGGGGACCCCGTACTCGGTCTTGGCGAGGAGGGAGACGACCAGGTTGACCTTGTCGTCACCGGTCGCGGCGATGACCACGTTGCAGCGCTGGAGCGCCGCCTCGTCGAGCGAGGTGATCTCGCAGGCGTCGGCCAGCAGCCACTCGGCCTGCGGCACCCGCTCCACCGAGATGGCGGTCGGGGCCTTGTCCACGAGGAGCACCTCGTGGCCGTTCTCCAGGAGCTCGCCCGCGATGGAACGGCCCACCGCGCCGGCTCCGGCGATCGCGACCCTCATGCGTGTGCCTCCTCAGGACCCTCGGCGAAGGCTGCCTCCACCTTGTCGATCTCGTCCGTGCGCATCATCACGTGGACGAGGTCGCCCTCCTGGAGGACGGTCGCCGATGTCGGCAGCATGGCCTCGCCCAGCCGGGTGAGGAAGGCGACGCGGACGCCGGTCTCGTCCTGCAGGCGGCTGACCTTCTGGCCGATCCAGGCGGTGGAGGTGTGCACCTCGGCGAGCTGGACACCGCCGCTCGGGTCGCGCCACAGCGGCTCGGCGCCCGAAGGCAGCAGCCGGCGGAGCATCTGGTCGGCCGTCCAGCGCACGGTGGCGACGGTGGGGATGCCCAGCCGCTGGTAGACCTCGGCGCGCTTGGGGTCGTAGATGCGGGCGGCGACGTTCTCGACGCCGAACATCTCACGGGCCACCCGGGCGGCGATGATGTTGGAATTGTCACCACTGCTCACCGCGGCGAAGGCGCCCGCCTCCTCGATGCCGGCTTCGCGCAGCGTGTCCTGGTCGAAGCCGACTCCGGTGACGCGGCGGCCGCCGAATCCGGCTCCCAGCCGGCGGAATGCGGTGGGGTCCTGGTCGATGACCGCGACCGTATGCCCCTGCTGTTCCAGGGTCTGCGCGAGGGCGGAGCCCACTCTTCCGCAGCCCATAATGACGATGTGCACGGCCGTCCTTCCGGCTGTCAGCGGCTCGCTGGGTTCCAGCCTCATTGCTGCTCGGGCTTATCAGGGTCTCAGACCATGGCCCAAGCTACACACGGGCGGTCACCAGTGTGACCATTTGGGCGGGAGGCGGGGCTCCTTTGCCCTGGATGCGGTGCGACTTCCCGCCGGATAGGGGTGGGGGGTTCGTCAGGCCGATTTCGAACGCTTACGATCCTCTGCGTGTCCAAACTGACCGACGTGCCCAAACGGATCCTGATCGGCCGGGCGCTACGCAGCGACCGCCTCGGGGAAACCCTCCTTCCCAAGCGGATCGCCCTCCCAGTCTTCGCGTCCGACCCGCTCTCCTCGGTGGCATATGCCCCCGGCGAGGTCCTGCTGGTCCTGTCGATCGCAGGCGTGTCGGCGTACCACTTCAGCCCCTGGATCGCGCTCGCGGTCGTCGTGCTGATGTTCACCGTGGTCGCCTCCTACCGCCAGAACGTCCACGCCTACCCCAGCGGCGGCGGTGACTACGAGGTCGCCAACACCAACCTCGGGCCCAGGGCCGGTCTCACGGTCGCGAGCGCCCTGCTCGTCGACTACGTCCTCACGGTCGCCGTGTCGGTCTCCTCGGGCGTCGAAAACCTCGGCTCGGCCGTCGATTTCGTCATCGAGCACAAAGTGCTCTCGGCGATCATCGTGATCCTGCTGCTCACGCTGATGAACCTGCGCGGTGTGAAGGAATCCGGGAACCTCTTCGCCATCCCGACCTACGTGTTCGTCGGCGCCGTCTTCGTGATGATCGCGTGGGGTGCCTGGCGCGGCCTGGTCACGGGCGACACCATGGAGGCTCCGACGGCCGGCCTGGAGATCAAACCCGAACACCAGGGGCTCGCCGGTTTCGCGCTGGTCTTCCTGCTGTTGCGCGCCTTCTCCTCCGGCTGCGCGGCGCTGACGGGCGTCGAGGCCATCAGCAACGGCGTACCCGCCTTCCGCAAGCCCAAGAGCAAGAACGCGGCCACCACCCTCGCCCTCATGGGCGGCCTGGCCGTCACCATGTTCTGCGGGATCATCGGCCTGGCCATGGCCACGAACGTTCGGATGGCCGAGAATCCCGCCGTCGACCTGTTGCAGAACGGCGTCCCGGTCGGCGACGGCTACGTCCAGAATCCGGTGATCTCCCAGGTCGCCGAGGCCGTCTTCGGCAACGGCAGCTTCCTCTTCATCGTGCTCGCCGCGGCCACCGCGCTGGTGCTCTTCCTCGCCGCGAACACCGCGTACAACGGCTTCCCGCTGCTCGGCTCGATCCTTGCCCAGGACCGCTACCTGCCGCGCCAGCTGCACACCCGCGGCGACCGCCTCGCCTTCTCCAACGGCATCGTGCTGCTCGCCGGCGCCGCGATGCTGCTCGTGTGGATCTACGACGCCGACTCGACGAAGCTGATCCAGCTCTACATCGTCGGCGTTTTCGTCTCCTTCACGCTGAGCCAGATCGGCATGGTCCGGCACTGGAACCGCCACCTGCGATCGGAGCGCGACCCGGCGGCGCGCCGCCGGATGCACCGGTCCCGGGCGATCAACACCTTCGGCGCCTTCTTCACCGGCATGGTGCTGGTCGTCGTCCTGGCCACCAAGTTCACCCACGGCGCCTGGGTCGCCCTGCTCGGCATGGTCATCTTCTACGGAACGATGTCCGCGATCCGCAAGCACTACGACCGGGTCTCCGAGGAGATCGCCGCCGCCGAGGGCCCGAGCGACGACAGCGTGCGCCCCTCGCGGGTCCACTCCATCGTCCTGGTCTCCAAGGTCCACAAGCCCACCCTGCGCGCCCTGGCCTTCGCCAAGCTGACCCGCTCGGACCGGCTGGAGGCGCTCAGCATCAGCGTCGACCCGGTCGAGACCAAGGCGCTGCGCGAGGAGTGGGAGCGGCGCGGCATCAACGTCCCGCTCAAGATCCTCGACTCCCCGTACCGCGAGATCACCCGCCCGGTCGTCGAGTACGTGAAGGGCCTGCGCAGCGAGAACCCGCGCGACGCCGTCAGCGTGTACATCCCCGAGTACGTGGTCGGACGCTGGTACGAGCACCTGCTGCACAACCAGAGCGCCCTGCGCCTCAAGGGCCGGCTGCTCTTCACCCCCGGCGTGATGGTCACCTCGGTGCCCTACCAGCTGGAGTCCTCGGAGCTGGCGAAGAAGCGGGCGAAGAAGCGCGCGGAGTGGAACGCCCCGGGCGCGGTGCGCCGCGGGCCGGTCGACACCCCGCGTCCGCGTCCGAAGGACCCGGCGGGGAAGTAGCCCGTCGCTTGTGCAGCCCCGGATCCGGGGTGGCGAACGGCCGGACGAGATCCACGTAAACTGGTGGGTCGGTCGTCCGGCCGTTCCTTTTTGATCTTCTGATCCACATCCTTGGAGTCTCCCCACCATGACGAGCGAGCAGAACGAGAAGCAGTCACTGGTCGGGGAGGAGTACGAGGTCGAGGTCGGCCCCGTGGCGCACGGCGGGCACTGCATCGCCCGGACCGCCGAGGGCCGTGTCCTGTTCGTCCGGCACACGCTGCCCGGCGAGAAGATCATCGCCAAGGTCACCGAGGGCGACGTCGACTCCCGCTTCCTGCGCGCCGACGCCATCACCGTCCTCGACCCCTCCAAGGACCGTGTCGAGGCCCCCTGCCCGTACGCCGGCCCCGGCGCGTGCGGCGGTTGCGACTGGCAGCACGCCAAGCCGGGCGCCCAGCGCCGGCTCAAGGGCGAGGTCATCGCCGAGCAGCTGCTGAGGCTCGCCGGGCTCACCCCGGAGCAGGCCGGCTGGGACGGTACGGTCATGCCGGCCGAGGGCGACAAGGTGCCCGCCGGGCAGGTCCCGCAGTGGCGCACCCGCGTGCAGTACGCGATCGACGAGGACGGCGTCGTGGGCCTGCGCAAGCACCGCTCGCACGACATCCAGCCGGTCGACCACTGCATGATCGCGGCGCCGGGCGTCACCGAGCTCGGCATCGAGCAGCAGGACTGGCCCCAGATGGCCACCGTCGAGGCCATCGCCGCGTCCGGCTCCGGCGACCGCCAGGTCGTCCTGACCCCCCGCCCCGGCGGCCGGCTCCCGCTCGTGGAGCTGGACAAGCCCGTCTCGGTCCTCCGTGTCGAGGAGAAGGACGGCGGAGTCCACCGCGTCCACGGCCGCCCCTTCGTGCGCGAGCGCGCCGACGGCCGTACGTACCGCGTCGGCATGGGCGGCTTCTGGCAGGTCCACCCCCAGGCCGCCGACACCCTGATCAAGGCCGTCATGCAGGGCCTGATGCCGCGCAAGGGCGAGATGGCCCTCGACCTCTACTGCGGCGTCGGCATCTTCGCGGGCGCCCTCGCGGAACGCCTCGGCGACACCGGCGCGGTCCTGGGCATCGAGTCCACGAAGCGCGCGGTCGAGGACGCCCGGCACAACCTGACCGACTTCCCCCGTGTCCGCATCGAGCAGGGCAAGGTCGAGCAGATCCTCCCGAAGACCGGCATCACCGAGTGCGACCTCGTCGTCCTGGACCCGCCCCGCGCGGGCGCCGGCAAGCAGACGGTCCGCCAGGTCGCCGGCCTCACCCCGCGCCGCATCGCCTACGTGGCCTGCGACCCGGCGGCCCTCGCCCGCGACCTGGGCTACTTCCAGGAGGCCGGCTACAAGGTCCGCACCCTGCGCGCCTTCGACCTCTTCCCGATGACCCACCACGTGGAGTGCGTGGCGATCCTGGAGCCGGTGGCGAAGGGCGCCTGACCTTCGGGTCGATGATGGTCCGACGCCCGCCGGATGGATTTTCCGGCGGGCCGTCACGAGTGGAAAGTCGCCTCCTGGGCGGGCTGCGTGCCCAGCCCGGGGGGCGTTTTTTTGTGGGCCGTGGGGACGTGGTCGCCACGTCGGTCGGGGGCCGGGGTGGCGGGGAGCGGGATTTCGAAGTGGACCGTTCCGTAGCCGCCGTGCTCGCCCGTGGTGCGGGCGTCGCAGACCTCGTCGGCCAGGCTGCGCCAGAAGGCCTCGGCGCCGGGGATGTCGACGTTCGTGTGCAGGTAGACCGTGTCGTATCCGGGGACGCCCGCGGCGAACGCGCAGGCCGTCCTGACCATGGCGCGGGCCAGCCCGTGTCGGCGGTGGTCCGGGCGCACGTACACCCGTAGGAGCTGCGCGGTGCGTCCCGAGGGGTAGCGCTCGGTGAGCCGGCGGGGGTGCGGGGGGTGGGCGGGGCCGCGGGAGTTCAGTGCGGTGGTGCCGACCACCTCGTCGCCCAGGACCGCGACGACGAGGGTGTGGCGCGGGTGGTCGAGGTAGGTGCCGTCGAGGTCGACGACATCGTCGTGCCACCGGGGCACGTACCCGTAGTCGAACTCCCGGTAGAACGTGTCGAGCATGACGCTCCGCGCACCGGGTGCGTCCCCCTGCACGGCATGCCGTACGACGTACGGCCCGATCTGCTGCCCCTGCGCCGGGTTTTTCGGGTCTCGCGGGTCTCTCATGGCTCGGCGGCTCCCTTCCTGCACTCCGGTCTCGTGAGCGGCAGGCTACCGGAAATCGGTGCTATTGGAAATGAAAACTATTTCCGGTAACTTCCTCCTCGTCCGTCGCGGACGCCTCCTGCCGGGCGGTCCGCTCCGCAGGCATGCCGCACCGTCGTGACGGCGATCTGAGAGGAACTTCCCTTGGCGCATCTGCTGGTTGTCGAGAGCTGGGTGGGGTCGATGAGCAGGCTGTTGCCCAGGGCCATCGGAGAAGGCGGGCACGAGTTCACCTTCGTCACCCGGGACCTGCACCACTACCTGCGCGGCGCCGGACCGGAGGGTCCGCACCCGCTGCTGGCGGCGCGCAACATCATCACCGCGGACACCAACGCCATGGACGAGCTGCTGCCCCACCTCGAACGCCTGCACGCGGTGCTGGCCTTCGACGGGGTCGTCTCCTCCTGCGACTACTACCTGCCCGCCGTGGCCCGGATCGCCGACCGGCTGGGCCTGCCCGGCCCGGCCGTCGAAGCCGTCGAGGCCGCCTGCCGCAAGGACCTGACCCGCCGGGTGCTGGCCGGGGCCGGGGTTCCGGGGCCGCGCTTCGCGCTCTGCGCGGACACGGCGCAGGCCGCGGCCGCCGCCCGGGAGATCGGCTATCCGCTGGTGGTCAAGCCCGTGGACCTGTGCGCCGGAATGCTCGTACGGGAGGTCCGCGACGAGCGGGAACTGGAGGCGGCCTGCAGGGCGCTGGAGGAGTTCCCGGTCAACGCGCGCGGCCAGGACCGGATGCCCGTGGTCCTCCTGGAGGAGTTCCTCACCGGCCCCGAGGTCAGCGTCGAGACCGTCTCCTTCGGCGGTGCCATCGGCGTGGCCGGTGTCACCGACAAGAGCATCGGCGGGGCGCCCGCCTTCATCGAGACCGGACACATGTTCCCGGCGGACCTCGCGCCGGAGGCGGCGCGGGAAGCGGTGGACACGGCGACGGCCGCGGTCAAGGCCCTCGGCCTGGACCACGTCGTGTGCCACACCGAGATCAAACTGACCCCCGAGGGCCCCAAGGTGGTGGAGGTCAACCCCCGGCCCGCCGGCAACCGGATCACCGAACTCGTCCGGCACGTCACGGGCATCGACCTGGCCGCGGCCTGCGTGGACGCCGCCCTCGGCCGGACGCCCGACCTCACTCCGCGCCCGACCGGCGTGCACAGCGCCGCCATCGCCTTCCTGCTCCCCGACACGGCCGGCACCCTCGCCGGCATCGAGGGCGCCGACGAGGTCCGGGCACAGCCCGGGGTGCTGGAGCTCACCCTCGCCGGGCCGGGGAGCGCCGTACGGGCCGCGACCAGCAACAACGAGTACCTCGGCCACATCATGACGGCCGACACCCTCGGGGGTGGGGCCCGCCGGGCCGCGGAGCTCCTCCTCGCCCGTCTGCGCCCCACGTTCGAGGAACAGGGTGCCGATCTCGAAGAGCAGGGCGCCCAGTCCCCGGCGGTGCCCGCATGACCGCGCCCACCCTGAACGATCCCGCCGTACGCACCGTCGGCCGCCTCGTCGAAGCGGTGCGCGGCGGGAGCTACGGCTCCGACCCCGCCCTGGAGCGCATCGCGCTCGCCTTCACCACCGCCCAGGCGGTACGCCACGCCGGCCGCGGCAGCGGGTACCGCAACGAGGTGCTCAGCCTGCGCCTGGACGCGGCCGTCGGATCCTGCGCCGTGGAGCCGGGCGCCCTGCCCGCCGCGACGCTCGACGACTGCGTCGGAGCCTCGGTGGCCGAACTCCTCGACCACCCGCTGCTTCCCGTACGGATCGCCGCACTCGACGCGTACCTGGGCCACGTGCGCCCCCACACCCCCGACCACGGCGCCCGCCCGTACGCCCTGCCGGCCGGGAGCTCCCTGCACCGGTCCCGGGCCCGCGCCCGCGCCGTGGCCGACCTGCTGCCCGCGACCGGGATCCGCCGGGTCCTGGTCATCGGCGTCGTCAACTCCCTGCTGGAGCAACTGCGGGCGCGCGGAATCGCGTACGTGCCCTGCGACCTCAAGGGCGGCGCCACGGAGTGGGGTGAGCCGGTGCGGACCGATGCCCTCGCGGAGCTGGAGCGGTGCGACGCCGTCCTCGCCTCCGGCATGACCCTCGGAAACGGCACCTTCGAGCCGCTGCTCGACCACGCCGCGGCCACCGGCAAGCCCCTGGTGATGTTCGCCCAGACCGGCAGCGCGGTCCTCCCGCGCTTCCTGGGCGCCGGGGTCAGCGCCGTGTCCGCGGAGCCCTACCCCTTCTTCTGGCTCGACGGCGGCCCGGGAGTCATCCACCGCTACGGAGGCACCCGTTGACCATCGCGCCCCTACTGGACCGCCCCCCGGCCCGCAGCGCGAACCCGGAGCTGCTGACGCTGGTCGGCCGCACCCCGCTCGCGCGGATCCGTACCGAACTTCCCTACGCACACCAGGGCTTCTGGGCCAAACTCGAATGCCTCGGCGCCGGCGGCATGAAGGCGCGGTCCGCCGTGTCCATGCTGCGCGGCGCCCGGCGGCGCGGCGAACTGCGCCCCGGCGCCACCGTGGTCGAATCCACCTCGGGGACCCTGGGGATCGGGCTCGCCTTCGCCGGACAGGCGCTCGGCCACCCGGTCGTCCTCGTCGGCGACCGCGAACTCGAACCGTCCATGCGGCAGTTGCTCCACGCGTACGGCGCGCAGCTGGAGCTGGTGGACCGGCCCGCCCCCGAGGGCGGCTGGCAGGCGGCCCGGATCGCCCGGCTGCGCGAGCTCCTGGACCGGATCCCGGACGCCTACTGGCCCGACCAGTACAACAACCCCGACAACGCGGCCGGGTACCTCCCCATGGCCGCCGAACTCTGCGGGCAGCTCGACCACTTGGACGTCCTGGTGTGCAGCGTCGGCACCGGCGGCCACAGCGCCGGGCTCATCGGCCCGCTACGCCGCCGCTGGCCGCGCCTGAAGGTGATCGGCGTGGACTCCGTGGGATCGGCCATCTTCGGCCAGCCCGCCCGCCCCCGCCTCATGCGCGGGCTGGGCAGCAGCATCCACCCGCGCAACGTCGCCCACCAGGCCTTCGACGAGGTCCACTGGGTGGGCCCGGCCGAAGCCGTCGACGCCTGCCGCAGGCTCGCCCGTACCGGCTTCGTCAGCGGCGGCTGGAGCACCGGAGCCGTCGCCCTCGTCTCCGCCTGGGCCGCCCGGGTGGAAGCGGGCGCGGTCGTCGCGACGGTCTTCCCCGACGGTCCGCACCGCTACCTCGGCACCGTCTACGACGACGAGTTCTGCCACGCCCACGGCCTCGACCGGGCCGAACTCGCGCTCCGCCCGCTGGAGATCGCCCACCCGCACGCGACCGAGGCCGTCGGCTGGACCCGATGCCGCACCGTCCTCGACCCGCTCGCGGCCACCCGGCCGCACCTGCCGGCGCCGGCGCGGGGAGGCGCCGCGTGAAGCTCACCTGGTACACCACGGAGCTGGAACTCGCCGAACCGCTGCGGATATCCCGCTCGGTGATGGCCCGCCGCGACGCGGTCTGGGCGGCGATCGAGCACGGCGGCCTGACCGGCTGGGGCGAGGTCGTCAGCAGCGACTACCTCGGCCTGCCCACCGAGCGCATCGTCCGGCACCTCGCCGCGGTGCGCCCCTCGGTCGAACGCCTTCCCGACCCGGAGACCGCGTGGGACGAACACGCGGCCGCGCGGGACCGGCACACGGCCCGTCCGCTTCCCGGCCTGCCGGAGCTGCCGCCCGGCGTGCTCGCCGGGCTGGAGGCGGCCCTGCTCGACCTGGTCGGCAAGCGGGCCGGCCGGCCCGCCCACCACCTGCTGGGCACCGACGCCGCACCGGCCGCGCAGACCACCCGGACGATCGGCATCACCACGCCCGTGGCGGCGGCCGCGCAGGCCGCCCGGCTCGCCATGAGCGGCTTCACCGCCCTCAAGGTCAAAGCGGGATCCCCCGATCCGGCCGAGGACCTCGCGCGGGTGGAGGCCGTACGGATCGCCGCCCCCGGTGCGAGCCTGCTGCTCGACCCCAACGGAGCGTGGACCGAACGGCAGGCCCACGACCTGCTCCCGCGCTTCGCCGGCCTCGGCGTCACCGCCGTGGAACAGCCCATCGCGCCGGGCCGCCACGACGCGCTCGCCCGGGTGGCGAAGGAGTCCCCGGTCCCGGTGATCGCCGACGAGGACGCGGTCTCGTACGAGGACGCCGTGGCGCTCGCCGGACTCGTCCACGGCGTCAACGTCAAGCTCGCCAAATGCGGCGGGGTGCAAGCTGCCCTGCGCATCCACGAGGCCCTGCGCGGCAGCGGCACCGACCTGATGCTCGGCTGCCTCACCGCCAGCTCGCTCGGCATCGCGCCCGCCGTGCACCTCGCCGACCGGGCCCGCTGGGTGGACCTCGACGGGCACCTGCTGCTCGCCGACGACCCGTGGACCGGCATCGGCGGGACCGACGGCACCGTACGCGCCGCCGACCGGGCGGGCCTCGGAGTCCGGCGCACCCGCACGGCGGCCGTCCGGTGAGGATCCTCAGCTCGATGCGGGGCTTCCCGCCCGCCGTACGCCTCCTCCTCGTCAACCAGCTCGGCGTCAACACCGGCTTCTACCTGCTCATCCCGTACCTCGCCACCCACCTCACCGACGACCTCGGGCTCTCGGCCGCCCTCGTCGGGGTCGTCCTCGGCCTGCGCAACCTCAGCCAGCAGGGCCTGTTCCTGATCGGCGGCTCGGCCGCGGACCGGCTCGGCGCCCGCGGGGTGATCATCGCGGGCTGCGCCCTGCGCACGGTGGGGTTCGGCTTGTTCGCCCTCGGCGACGGGCTGCCGCTGCTGATCGCCGCCTCCGTGCTCAGCGGGCTGGCGGGTGCCCTGTTCAACCCCGCCGTGCGGACCTACGTCGCCCAGGAGGCCGGCGACCGCAAGGCCGAGGCCTTCGCCCTGTTCAACGTCTTCGCCACCACCGGGGCGCTGCTCGGCCCGCTGCTCGGCACCCTGCTGCTGCTCGTGGACTTCCGGGCGGCCGCCGTCACCGCGGCCGGGGTGTTCGCCGTCCTCACCCTGGCCCAGTTGCTGGTGCTGCCCGCCCGGAAGGTCCCGGCCCCCGCAACCGGGGTGCTCGGCGACTGGCGCGAGGTGGCCGGCAACCGCCGGTTCCTGGCGTTCTCGCTCGCCATGATCGGCATGTACGGCCTGGAGAACCAGCTGTACCTGCTGCTGCCCCGTGCGGCCACCGACGCCTCGGGCTGGTCCGGTTCGGTCGGCCTGCTGTTCCTCGCCGGGACCGTCGCCAACCTGCTGTTCCAACTGCGCATCACCCGCGCCCTGAAGGCCCGCGGGAGCAGCGGGCGCTGGATCGCCGCCGGCCTGGCCGTCATGGGCCTCGGATTCCTGCCGCCGATGCTCGTCGCCGGCCCCGCCACCGCCCACCCCCTGCGGCTCCTGCCGGTGCTCGCCGGGGCCCTGCTGCTGCACCTCGGGGTGATGATCGCCCAGCCCTTCGTGATGGAGCTGATACCGGCCTTCGGGCGCCCGAACCTGACCGGCACGTACTACGGCCTCTTCTACGCGGTCTCCGGGGTCGCGGCCGCCGCCGGCAGCGCGGCCATCGGCTGGTCCATGGACACCGCCGGCCGCACCGGTCCGACCTGGCTGCCCTACGGCTGCTGCCTCGTCCTCGGCCTGCTCTCGGCCGCGGCCGTGGCCCACCTGGACCGAAGACGCGCCCTGCCCCGCGATCCGGCGCCGGACCCCCCTGACCCCCTGCCCCCGCGCGCCACCGCGCGCCCCCGAAGCGAGACCCGATGACAGCCACCAGCAGCGGCAACCTGCTCACCGACCACCCCGAGCTCTACGAGGAGCGCTTCCCCGATCCCGAACGGCTCGCCGCCCGCTGGGCCGAGGAGGCGCTGACCCGCCACGGCGCCGGTCCCCGGGTCCTCGACGTCGGGTGCGGCACCGGCCGGGACGCGGCCTGGCTGCACCACCGGGCCGGACGCCAGGTCACGGGCATCGACACCTCGCGGGCCATGCTGGCCCACGCGAGAACCCACCACCCCGGCCCCGGCTACGAGCTGGCCGACATGCGCGCGTTCGAGGTCGACGCCACCTTCGACGCGATCGTCTGCCTGGACAGCGCCCTGCTCTACTGCCACACCAACGAGGACCTGGCCGCCTTCCTCGCCTGCTGCCGGGCCCACCTCGCGCCCGGCGGGCTGCTCGTCGCCGAAATGCGCAACGGGGCCTTCTTCCTCGGCAGCACCGAACTCCTGGACACCCCGCGCACCGCCTCCTTCGCCCGGCGCGGGACCACGTACACCTCCCACACCACCCTGTGGATCGACCACGGCGCACAACTCCTGCGCCGCCGAAGGACCTGGACCGCCGACGACGGCTCCCTCCCGGACGAGCAGCACTCCGCCTGGAGGCTGCTCTTCCCGCAGGAGCTCCGGTACTTCCTCGCCACCGCCGGGTTCGAGGTCCTCGCGCTGCACGACGGACCCGGCCCGCGCACCGAACCGCCGTGGAGCGAAGGCGAGGCCCCGCACGGGACCACGCGTTCCGACCGCCTCCACCTCATCGCCCGGCTCGCGCCGCACCTCAGCAACGGAGACATCCCCGCATGAACGACGCCCGCTCCAGCCTCGCCCGCAGAGGCTTCCTCATCGCCACCGGGGCCACCGCCCTCGCCCTCACCGCCGCCTGCGGCGCCGGCGCCACCACCCCGGACGCCGAGAACGCCGCGGAGGGAGCCCCCCAGGCCGGCGGGAAGCTGCGCGCCGCCTTCGCGGGCGGCGGAGCCAACGAGACCCTCGACCCGCACGCCGCCAACCTGTTCGTCGACGCCGCCCGGGCCAAAGCCCTCTTCGACAAGCTCGCCGACTTCGGCGCCGACCTCGCCGCCGTCCCCCGGCTCGCCGAACGCTGGGAACCCAACGAGGCCCTCGACACCTGGCGCGTCACCCTGCGCGAGGCCGCCTTCCACGACGGCCGGCCCGTCACGGCCGAGGACGTGCTCTACAGCTACCGCAGGATCGCCGACCCCAAGGGCACCTTCCGGGCCAAGGCCTCCCTGGAGCCCATAGACCTGGCGGCCAGCCGCGCCGTCGACGCGGGGACCGTCGAGTTCAGGCTCAAGCGCCCGTACGCCGAATTCCCCAACGTCCTCGCCGCGTTCGGCGCGTACATCGTCCCCAAGGACACCACCTCCTTCGACAAGCCCGTCGGCTCCGGCCCGTTCGGCTTCGTCTCCTTCACGCCGGGCAGCTCCCTCCTCGTCAAGCGCAACGAGGCCTACTGGGACGGCGCCCCGCACCTGGACCAGCTCGAATTCGTCGTCGCCGGCGAGGAGTCGGCACGCGTCAGCGCCCTGCTCGGCGGCCAGGTCGAGTACGCCCACGAACTGAACCCGGCCACCGCCCGCACCCACGAGGGCAAGGGGAAGATCGACGTCGTGCGCCTCCCGGGCAGCGCGATGCAGGGCTTCGTCATGAAGACCGACCGCCCGCCCTTCGACGATCCCCGGGTCCGGCAGGCCTTCTTCCTCATCGCCGACCGCAGGGAACTCGTCGACGGGGCCCTCTCCGGCGCCGGCGAGATCGGCAACGACCTGTTCGGCAAGGGCTACCAGTACTACCCCGCGGGCCTGCCCCAGCGCACCCAGGACCTCGACAAGGCCCGCGCCCTGCTCAAGGAGGCCGGGGCCGAGGGCCTCAAGGTCACCCTCGACACCGCCCCCGCGGCCACCGGCTTCGTCGAGGCCGCCGGCATCTTCAAGGAGCAGGCGGCCAAGGCAGGAGTCACCGTCGAGATCAAGGTCGGCAACAAGGACACGTACTGGAAGGACATCCTGAACACCGGCACCTTCGCCTCCTACCGCTCCGGCGCCATGCCCATCGAGTCCCACCTCTCGCAGCGGCTGCTGACCGGCTCCACCACCAACGCCACCAAGTGGCAGCGACAGGACTTCGACGACCTGTACCAGCAGGCCCAGTCCACCCGGGACCTCACGCAGCGCGGCGCCCTCTACGAGCGGATGCAGCGCCGGCTGCACGACGAGGGCGGCTTCCTGATCTGGGGATTCGCCGACTGGATCATCGCCACCGCGCCCGCGGTGCACGGGGTGTCGAAGCAGGCCCCCGCGAACACCCTCGACTGGGCCCGCTTCGACAAGATCTGGCTCGCGTGACGCCGCACCTTCCATGGATCGGCCGCCGCCTGCTCCTCGGTCTGGGGCAGACGGCGGCCGTCGTCCTGTTCGTCTTCGCGCTCACCGAGGCGCTGCCCGGTGACGCCGCCGTCGCCCTCGCCGGGGACCAGCCCGATCCCGACCGCATCGCCCGGATCCGCGCGACGATGGGCCTGGACCGCCCGCCCGCCGAACGCCTCGCCGACTGGGTCGGCGGCCTCCTCCACGGGGACCTCGGCACCTCCCTGGTCAGCGGACGGCCCGTCACCGGCTACCTGGCCGGCGGACTGGGCCCCACCCTGCTCCTCGCCGGCGCCACCCTCGCCCTGCTCGTCCCCCTCTCGGTCGGGCTCGGCGTCCTGGCCGCCCGGCGCGAGGGCGGGCCGCTCGACCGGACCGTGAGCGGGCTGACCCTGGCGGTGCACGCCGTACCGGAGTTCGCCCTCGGCGTCCTGCTCGCCACGCTCTTCGGGCTGTGGCTGGCCTGGCTGCCGCCCACCGCCGTGGGCGCCGACCCGTTCACCGAGCCCGCCGTCCTGATCCTGCCCGTCGTCGTCCTGCTGTCGCGGCCCGTGTGCACCATCAGCCGCCTCGTGCGCGCCGGGATGATCGACGCGATGGCCTCGCCGTACGTGGCCCAGGCCCGGCGCTACGGAGTCTCCGGCGCCCGGATCACCTGGACCCACGCCCTGCCCAACGCCCTCGCCCCCGCCACCCAGCAACTGGCCCGTACCTGTGACTGGCTGCTCAGCGGGGTCATCGTCGTGGAGGCGCTCTTCGTGATCCCGGGCCTCGGCACCGTCCTCGTCGAAGCCGTCGCCGCCCGCGACCTCCCCGTGGTCCAGGGCATGGCCGTCGTCTTCGGCGTCGTCACCGTCGCGGTCAACCTCGCCGCCGACCTGGCGGCCCGCCGGTTCGCACCCCGGTCCGAGGTGGCGGCGTGAGGCAGACACCCCCACGGTCCCTGCTCGCCCTCGCGCTGATCGGCCTCCCGGTCCTCCTCGCGCTGCTGGGACCCCTCGTGGCGGGGCCGGCCGGGCCCCGCTCGGTCTCCTTCGCCTTCCCCGAAGGGCACTGGCTCGGCACCGACTTCAGCGGCCGCGACGTCTGGCACCAGGTGCTCCTCGGCGGCCGCTCCGTCGTGCTCGTCGCGCTCGCCGCCACCGCCCTCGCCTACCTCGTCGCCGTTCCCCTCGGCCTCGCCGCCGCCCTCACCCGCCGCAGCTGGCTGGAGGAGGCGCTGATGCGGCCCCTGGACGTGGTCATCGCGGTCCCCTCGCTGCTGCTGGTGCTGCTCGTCGCGGCCACCCTCACCCCGGGACCCGCCGGCCTGACCGTCCTGGTCGGGCTGGCCGCCGTACCCGACGCCGCGCGCGTCGTCCACGCGGCGGCCGTGGAGATCTCCTCCCGGCCGGCCGTGGAAGCACTGCGCATGCAGGGCGAGTCCTGGTGGCGCACGGCCGTCGGGTACGTGGCCCGCTGCATGCGCCGCACCCTCGCCGCCGACGCCGGGATCCGGCTCACTGGAGCCCTCTACCTGGTCGCGACCGCGGCCTTCCTCGGGGTGGGCGTCCAGCCGGACGCCGCCGACTGGGCGGTGATGGTCGACCGGAACCGCACCGGGCTCTTCCTCCAGCCCTGGGCCGTGGTCGTGCCCGCCCTGCTCATCGCGGCCCTGTCGATGGGCACCAACCTCCTCTTCGACGCCGTCCTCCAACGGCCCGGCCCCCGGAAGGGAGCGACACCATGACCCCCGTCGCACACGTGCGGGACCTGCGCGTGGAGATCGGCGGTCGGGCGATCGTGGACGGCGTGAGCCTCGCCGCCCACGCCGGCAGGATCACCGCCGTCATCGGCCCGTCCGGCAGCGGCAAGACCACCACCGGCCTCGCCCTCCTCGGCGAGTACCCGGCCGGCGCCCTGGTCGGCGGCACGGTCCACACACCGGCGGGCCCGGTCGGTTACGTACCCCAGCACCCGGCCTCCGTCCTCAACCCCGCCCGCCGGGTGGGAGCCCTCCTCGCCGACATCGCCGCCCGGCAGGGAGGCGACCGGCGCGAGCGCAGGCGCCGTACCGAAGCGGCCCTGCACCTCGCCCAGCTCCCCGATCCCGTGGCCGTGCTGGGCCGCTTCCCGCACCAGCTCTCCGGCGGCCAGCAGCAGCGGGTCGTCCTGGCCCAGGCGCTGCTGCTCGGCGCGCGGGTCATCGTCGCCGACGAACCCACCACCGGGCAGGACGTCCTCACCAAGGAGGGCATCGTGGCGGAGCTGGCCGCCATCGCCGCACGGGGCATCGCCGTCGTCCTGCTCAGCCACGACCTGGACGTCGTACGGAGGCTGGCCGACGAGGTCGTGGTCATGCGGGACGGGCGGGTCGTGGACCGCGGACCCGCGTCGTCGGTCCTGGGCGAGCCCGTACCGGAGCGGCCGCGCCCCGCGCGCACGCCCCGCCCGCGTGGTCCGGTACGGCTGGAGACGCGGGACCTCACCGCCCGGCACCGCACCGCACGGGGGGCCGCCGAGGTGCTGACCGGCATCGCAGTGTCGGTCGCGGCCGGGGAGTGCCTGGCGCTCGTCGGCCGTTCCGGGAGCGGCAAGACCACCCTCGGACGCTGCCTGGCCGGGCTGCACCGCCGGTACGAGGGCACGGTCCTGCTCGACGGGAGGCCGCTGCCGCCCAGCCTGCGTTCCCGCAGCCGGGCCGAACTGGCCGCCGTGCAGTACGTGTTCCAGGACGCGAAGGCCGCCTTCGACGAGCACCGGCCGGTCCTGGACCAGGTGGCCCGCAGCGCGGTACGGCTCCGCGGGGCCGCACCCCGGGACGCGCGGAACGAGGCCCTGACCATGCTCGGAGAGTTCGGGCTCGGAGCGTTCGGCCTCGGCGGGGGCCTCGCCGGGCGCCGGCCCGGGGAACTCTCCGGCGGCGAACTCCAGCGGGCGGCGCTGGCCCGGGCCCTGCTGGCCGGACCTCAGGTCCTCGTCTGCGACGAGATCACCTCCGGCCTCGACGCGGCCACCCGGACCACCATCCTCGACGCCCTCGCCCGGCTCCGGGAACGCAGCGGGCTCGGCCTGGTGTTCATCACCCACGACCCGGCCGCCGCCGGAGCCCTCGCGGACCGGATCGCCGTCCTCGACGCGGGGCGCATCGTCGAGGCGGGCCCGGCCCGTCGGCTGATGGAGGCTCCGCAGCACGCCCTCACCCGGGACCTGCTGTCCGCGCGGTCCGCGGCCCTGCCCGGCCCAGGGCATGGGTGAGCCCCGGCCCGTGGAGGGCCGGGGCTCGGGGGCTCGGGGCTCGGGGGCGCACGGCCGAGGCCGTGCGCCGGGCCGTCTCAGCGGCCGGCGTACGGGAGCAGGGCCATCTCGCGGGCGTTCTTGACGGCCCGGGCGAGCCGGCGCTGCTGCTGCGCCGTGACCCGGGTGATCCGGCGGCTGCGTATCTTGCCCCGGTCCGAGATGAACGTGCGCAGCAGACCGGTGTCCTTGTAGTCGATGTACGTGATGCCCGCCGTGTCCAGCGGGTTGGGGCGGGACTTCGGCGGCTTGCCGGGGGAGGGGCGGCGGGCCATGGGGGCTCCTCGGGGTGGGGGTCGGTCGGCGGTCAGGAGACAGGGTCGAGCAGCGGGGCGAAGGCGGCCGGGAGCCGCTTCCAGCCCTCGCGCCCGGCCGTGTACTCGGCTTCGGTCAGGAGGCAGGAGTCCAGGAGCTGTTCGAGCCCCTCGCGGTCCAGGCCCGGCGAGGTGAAGACCAGGTGCTGGCAGCAGTCGCCGTGCTCGGGGTCCCAGTCGAGGGAGGCCGCGGCCTGACGCATGGCGGGGACCAGGTCCCAGGCGGCGTCGGGGAGCGAGGCCAGCCAGGGGCCGGCGCTCTCCACGCACAACGCGCCGCCCGCGGCCTCCCAGGCGAGGAGGGTGTCGGGGCGGTCGGCCAGCCAGAACCGGCCGCGGCTGCGGGCCGCGGCGCAGCTCAGGTCCTCCAGGGCCTCGTAGAGCCGCTCGGGGTGAAACGGCCGGCGGCGCTGCCAGACGAGCGTGGCGACTCCGGCCTCGTCGGCTTCCTGGGGGAGGAGCGCGCAGGCGGGGTGCTGCGCCGCGGCGGCCGTCTCCACGTCGAAGCCGGCGAAGGCCAGGCGGGTGAGCTCGCTGGAGCCGGTGGGCACGCGGCGGGCCGTCGGGTGCAACTGGGCGAGCAGGGCGCGGTCCTCGTCGTCGGCCTCGTCGCTGTCGGCGATGGCGAGGACCGGCGCGTATTCGAGCTGGCGGGCCCAGGTGTCCCCGACGGTCCGCTGGTCGGTGGCGGACGCGGCGAGTCCCGCCTCGGCGAGGTCGTCCCCGTTGCCGAGGCAGGGCAGGACGAGGGCGGGATCGACGGCGGTGATCACGTTGGTGAGTTCGAGCAGGTCCCCGGCGTGGGCGGCGACGACCTCGGCCATCGCCCGGGGCTCGACCGAGTCCCAGAGTTCCACGACGGCCAGCCGGGTCAGCCCGCCGGCGGCCAGCCGCACCAGCTCGGGGACCAGGTCCTCGCGCAGGGCGCAGCAGGCGCAGTCGTTGACCAGCGGCGTCTCGTCGGCGGAGAGCGCGCCCCCGGAATCGCGCAGCGTGCGGAGCACCGTACCGCCGGTCGCGGAGGACAGGTCGTGGTGCAGGGCGATGCTGCCCGGCACGGCGCGCAGCAGGTGCTCGACGGTCTCCTTGCGCGCGTCGGCGTGCATCCCGCCGACGATCACGACGGGGAGGGTCACGTGCGCGCCCCGTAGCGGCGCTCGAAGCGCTCGACGCGTCCCGCGGTGTCCAGGACCCGGGCGGTGCCGGTGTAGAAGGGGTGGCTCTGCGAGGAGATCTCGACGTCGATGACCGGGTAGGTGTTGCCGTCCTCCCACTCGACCGTCTTGTCGCTGGTGGCGGTGGAGCGGGTGAGGAAGGCGAAGTCGGCGGCCTTGTCGCGGAAGACGACGGCGCCGTAGGCGGGGTGGATTCCAGGCTTCATGGGGTCGCTCTCTGGGGGAGGGGGGTCAGCGCTCTTCGCGGAAGTCGACGTGCCGACGGACCACCGGGTCGAACTTGCGCAGCACCATGCGGTCCGGGTCGTTGCGCCGGTTCTTGCGGGTGACGTACGTGTAGCCGGTGCCGGCGGTGGAGCGGAGCTTGACGATCGGGCGTACTTCGTTGCGTGCCATGGCAACAGTATATAGAAATGGAAATCATTTTCAATACCAGGCACGGCTTCGCCCGGGCGAGGGGGAGGCGGGATGGGGCGGCGACGGGCAGCGCGGCAGGCGGCGTGCCGGTCGTCGGGCTCAGCCTTCGGGGCGGAGCAGGCCGCGCTCGTAGGCCTTCGCCAGCCGTTGGGGGACCTGGTACACGGAGCCGTCGACCGCGATCGGGACGAGCTGCGGCGTGGTGGCCTTCCACTGGGCGCGGCGGTGGCGGGCGTTGCTGCGGGACATCTTCCGCTTGGGGACGGCCATCAGTGTCTCCTGAGGTGTCTGGGGTGTTCCGCGAACCTACATGGAAACGACGACCATTTTCAATTAGAAGAGGGTGCCCCTCCGGGCGTGCGTGCGGGAGGGGTGAACGAGTCACCGCCACACGGAAAAGGGGCTCCGTGTGGCGGTGCGGGCCGGCCCGCCCGGGGACCGTCCGGGGCGGGCCGGTGATCAGGTGGCGGCGGGGGCCGCCCGCCGGGTCAGGGGCGGGACGTGAGGTAGCCGCCCATGGACTTGAAGTACTCGGACGCGGGCAGCTCCCGGCCGTCCTCGGTGCGCACGCGGGTGATGGCGAGGCCGCGGTTGCGGCCCGTACGGGCGTCCGCGCCGGCCACGATGACCACGCCTTCGCCCTCGCGGTAGAAGATGCGGCCCGGGGTGCCGCCGTAGCGTCCCTCGGACACGACGGAGGCGAGCACCTCCAGGCGCTTGCCCTTGTGGAAGGTGAAGGCGGACGGGTACGGGGCGGACTGGGCGCGGACCAGGCGCTCCAGGTCCTCGGCCGGCCAGGACCAGTCGATCCGGATGTCCTCCTCGGCCCGCTTGTGGAAGAAGGTGGCCTGGGTGCGGTCCTGCTTCGTGAACTCGGTCTGCCCGGACGCGATCAGGTCGAGGGCGCCGATGGTGACCGGGGCGATCAGGTCGACCGTCTTGTGGAACAGGTCCGTGGTCGTGTCCGTCGGGCCGACGGGGATCGAGTGCTGCATGACGATGTCGCCGGCGTCGAGCACCTCGTCCATCATGTGCGCCGTCACGCCGACTTCGGACTCGCCGTTGATGAGGGCCCAGATGAGGGGCGAGAAGCCCGCGTACTTGGGCAGCAGGGAGTCGTGCACGTTGAGGGTGCCGTACCGCGGCAGCGTGTAGATGCGCGGGGGGATCCAGGTGCGCCAGTTGTTCGCGACGAGGATGTCCGCGTCGGCTTCCTTGAGCTGCTGGAACAGCTCCTCGTCGTCGGGGCGGTTGCGGATGACGACCGGAACGCCGTGCTCCTCGGCGAGGTCGGCGACCGAGTCGCTCCAGATCTTCTCGTAGGCGTGCTCGCTCTTGGGGTGGGTCACGACCATCACGACGTCGTGCTCGGAGTCCAGGAGTGCCTTCAGGGTGCGATGGCCCCAGGTCTGATAGCCGAACATGACGACCCGCATCGGGGTTCCTCCTCAGAAGAGCAAAATGACCAGGAGTAAGTAAAGCAAGGCTTACCTAACGACGCAACAGCCCCGATTCTGGGCTTGATTGACCCGACTGCGAGCGCGTTGTCCGGTTTGTCTGGTCGACAGCCCGCCTGGATCAGGTTAGCTTTACCTAAGTTCCACTCGGCTGCCGGTCACCGGTGCGCCTGGACTCCCCCTTTCCCCCACCCCTGACAAGACGCCTGGCAGGCGGCTGTCCCGTACCAATGGGAGTGACATGTCACAGGCTCTTCCTGGCGACGCACCACTGATCCACGACCTGATCGGTATCGGCTTCGGGCCGTCGAACGTCGCCATGGCGATCGCGCTCAGCGAGCACAACGTGCGCGTCGGAAGGCAAGAGGCGGTCACCGCCCACTTCTTCGAGCAGCAGCCCCGGTTCGGGTGGCACCGCGGCATGCTCATCGACGACGCGACGATGCAAGTGTCCTTCATGAAGGACCTGGTGACGCTCCGGAACCCGACCAGCGAGTACAGCTTCCTCTGCTACCTGCAGGAGAAGGGCCGGCTGATCGACTTCGTCAACCACAAGAACCTGTTCCCGCTCCGGGTCGAGTTCCACGACTACCTCGAGTGGGCCGCGGCCAAGGTCGACGACATGGTCTCGTACGGCCACCAGGTCGTCTCCGTCGAGCCGGTGCTGCGCGACGGCGTCATCGAGTACCTCGACGTGACGGCGCGCTCCGGCGACGAGGTCGTCGTCCACCGGGCCCGCAACCTCGTCATCTCCACCGGTCTGCGTCCGGTCATGCCCGAGGGCGTCGAGCGGACCGACCACGTCTGGCACAACACCGACCTGCTGAAGAAGATCGACGGCCTGGAGGGCGGCGAGCCCACCCGCTTCGTCGTGGTCGGCGCCGGCCAGAGCGCCGCCGAGAACGTGGCCTACCTGCACCGCCGCTTCCCGCGGGCCGAGGTCTGCGCGGTCTTCTCCCGCTACGGCTACAGCCCGGCGGACGACAGCAGCTTCGCGAACCGCATCTTCGACCCCCAGGCGGTGGACGAGTACTTCACCGCCCCGGAGGACGTGAAGCAGCGGCTGATGGGCTACCACGGCAACACCAACTACTCCGTGGTCGACATCGACCTCATCGACGACCTGTACCGGCAGTCGTACCAGGAGAAGGTGCTCGGCACCGAGCGGCTCCGCTTCCTGAACGTCTCGCGCCTGACGGGCGTGGAGGAGACGGCCGACGGGGTCCGCGCCACCGTCAAGTCCCTCGTCACCGGCGAGGAGAGCGTGCTCGACGCCGACGTCGTGGTGTGCGCCACCGGCTACCAGCAGGCCGACGGCCTGGGCCTGCTCGGCGAGGTCGCGGACCGCTGCCACCGCGACGACCAGGGCCGGATCCGCGTCGAGCGCGACTACCGGGTGACGACCGACCTCGAACTGAGCTGCGGCATCTACCTCCAGGGCGGAACCGAGCACACCCACGGCATCACCTCCTCCCTGCTGTCCAACACCGCGGTACGGGTCGGCGAGATACTCGACTCGATCCTCGACCGGAACCTCAAGGCCGTGCCCGACCAGGCCCGTCCGGTCGCCGACGGTGCCACCGGCGCCCGCCAGCCGGCCGTCTAGCAGGTCCCCTGCCCACTGCCGTGCCTCCGGTGTGTTCGCGCCGGAGGCACGGCAGTACTGTGCAACCAGTTGCCCCACGAAGAAGGAACGTCCGTGCCCACTGGTACCCGCCGCCCCGCCTGGCGGCCCGCAGCCCGCACCGGACACGAGGGGTGACCCGCCTCGACGTGGGTATGGCCACGGCCGGACGCCCGGGGCCTTCCCGGGTCGTCGCGCAGGCCCGGCGACGGCGGATCACGGGTCTGGTCGCCCTCCTCGCGGTCCTCGTGGTCGCGGCGCTGGTGTCCCTCGCCGTCGGCGCGCGGGCGCTCAGCCCCGCCGAGGCGTGGCACGGGCTCTTCGCGGACCCGGACCCCGACCAGAAGCTCTCCGAAGCCCGGCTCATCATGCAGACCGTACGGGTGCCCCGTACGGTCCTCGCCATCGTGGCGGGCATCGCCCTGGGCGTCGCCGGGGCGCTGATCCAGGGATACACGCGCAACCCCATCGCGGACACCGGCCTGCTCGGGGTGAACACCGGTGCCTCGTTCGCCGTGGTGTCGGCGATCGCCCTGTTCGGGCTCACCGATCCGTTCGAGTACGTCTGGTTCGCCTTCCTGGGCGCCGGCCTCGCCGGTGTCGTGGTGTTCGGGCTGTCGAGCATCGGCCGGGGCGCCGGCAATCCGCTGACGCTCGCTCTGGCCGGGCAGGGGGTCACGGTGTTCCTGATGGCGATGACGACGGCGGTCGCACTGTCCGACAAGGCGGCGCTGAACGCCCTGCGGTTCTGGAACGCCGGGTCGGTGGCCGGCGTCGGCTTCGACGTCATCTGGCCGGTGACCGGCTTCATCGTGGTCGGGCTGGTGCTGGCGCTGGCCACCCTGCCCTCCGTCAACCTGATGAACCTGGGCGACGACGTGGCGCGGGGACTGGGCGTGAACATCACGCTGATCCGGATCACCGGCATCATCGCCATCACGCTGCTGGCGGGCGCGGCCACGGCGGCGTGCGGCCCCATCGCCTTCCTCGGACTCATGGTGGCGCACGTGGCCCGGTACCTGGCCGGCCCCGACTACCGCTGGCTGGTGCCGTACGCGGGTCTGCTCGGCGCGGTCGTCCTTCTGGTCTGCGACATCGTGGGACGCGTCGTGGTGCGGCCGGGAGAGCTGGACGCGGGCATCCTCGTCGCTCTCCTCGGCGCCCCGTTCTTCGCGGTCCTGGTGTGGCGGGGAAAGTTCAAGAGCGCATGAACGTGTCAGTGGTGAAGCCCGCCGAGAAGCCGTCGGTGGCGCCGGGTGTGCGGCTCGCGGGCCTGTCCTTCGTCTGGCGGCCCAGGATGGTGCTGGTCACGCTCCTGCTGGCGGCGGCGGCCTTCCTGGTGTTCTGCCTGTCCATCGCCGTGGGGGACTTCCCCCTCGGCCTTTCGCAGGTGGTGGCCACCCTCTTTGGCGGGGGCGAGCAGGTCGACCAGTTCGTGATCATGGATCTGCGCATGCCGCGGGCCCTGGCCGGGCTCGTCGTCGGCATCGCGCTGGGGATGTCCGGGGCGATCACCCAGTCCATCGCCCGCAATCCGCTGGCCAGTCCGGACATCCTCGGGATCACCGCGGGCGCCAGCGCGGTCGCGGTGTGCCTGGTGACGGTGTCCGGCGGGGCCGCGGCCGCGGTCGTCAGCTCCGTGGGGCTGTCCGGAGCGGCGCTCGCGGGAGGCCTCGGCACGGGGCTGCTGGTGTACTTCATGGCGTGGCGGCGCGGGGTCGACGGTTTCCGGCTCATCCTCATCGGCCTCGCCGTGAGCGCCGCGATGGAGGCGATCACGACCTGGCTGCTGGTCACCGCCGACATCAGGGACGTGGCGCGGTCCCAGGCGTGGCTGGTCGGCTCCCTGGACAACCGGTCGTGGGACGAGGTGGGGGTGGCCCTCTGGGGCACGCTCGCCCTCGCGGTGGTCGTGGCGTGCGTCGCCTTCCAGTTCAAGCCGCTGCACTTCGGCGACGACGTGGCCGCCGGCCTCGGCGTCCGGTTCTCGCTGGTACGGGCCGTCCTGCTGCTGTGCGCGGTGCTCCTGGCCGGCTTCGCGGTGAGCGCCGCGGGACCGGTCCCGTTCGTCGCCATGGTGGCGCCGCAGGTGGCGCTCCGTCTGACGAAGTCCCCGACCCCGCCGTTGGTGGCGTCCGCCGTGGTGGGGGCGCTGCTGCTGATCGGCTCGGACCTGGTCGCCCGTACCGCGCTGCCGATCAGCCTGCCGGTCGGCGTGGTCACCGCCGCGATCGGCGGCCCCTTCCTCATCTACCTCCTCGTGCGGGCGAACCGCCGCTAGATGATAGAAAGGTTAGGCAAGCCTAAATAGAGGGGGAGTCGTGGTCGCTCAGTCCATCACCGAGATCGAGTCCGGGGCCGATGCCGATGCCGTCCCGCGGCTGGCGGCCCGGGGCGTCACGGTCGGGTACGGCGACCGGACCGTCATCGACTCGCTCGACGTGTCGATTCCGCCGGGTGTGGTGACCACGATCATCGGCCCCAACGGGTGCGGCAAGTCCACCCTGTTGCGGACCCTGTCGCGGCTGCTCAAGCCGACCAGCGGATCCGTGGTCCTGGACGGCGAGGACATCGCGCGGCTGCGGACCAGGGACGTGGCGAAGAAGCTCGGACTGCTGCCCCAGGCTCCGGTCGCGCCGGAAGGCCTGACCGTGGCCGACCTGGTCGCCAGGGGCCGGCATCCGCACCAGAGCTGGCTGCGCCAGTGGTCCTCGGACGACGCCTCCGTCGTGGAACGCGCGCTGGCCATGACGGGGGTGGCCGACCTGGCGGACCGTCCCGTGGACGCGCTCTCCGGGGGCCAGCGTCAACGCGTGTGGATATCGATGACCCTCGCTCAGGGCACCGACCTGCTGCTGCTCGACGAGCCCACCACCTATCTGGACCTGGCGCACGCCATCGATGTGCTCGACCTGGTGGACGACCTGCACGAGTCGGGATGCACCGTGGTCATGGTGCTGCACGACCTCAATCTGGCCGCGCGCTACAGCGACAACCTGATCGTGATGAAGGCCGGTTCGGTCCTGGCGCAGGGTCACCCGCGCGAGGTGCTGACCGCCGAGCTGCTGCACGAGGCATTCGGTCTGCGTGCCATGGTGATTGACGATCCGGTGGGCGACCGGCCGCTCGTGGTGCCGATCGGGCGGACTCACGTCCGGAGTGTGGGAAGTCAGGGTGCGGGCAGCTGAAACGAGATCCTCGTAACTTAGGCTAGGCTTACCTCACTTCCCCGGGGTACGGTTTGCCTGCCCTAAGTGGGGCCGTAGTGGACAGCACGAAAGCAAGGGATTCCGCATGCTCCTCGACCGAACGACACGTAACAAGCCCTGGCGGCAGCTGGCGGCAACCGTGTCCGCCGCGGCCCTCGGTGTAGGCCTCCTCGCTGGGTGCGGTTCCGACTCGGCGTCCACCAGCGGCAAGGACAAGAAGGACGACACCGCCAAGGCCCCGGCCGCGACCGGTGCGTTCCCCGTCACCGTCGAGCACTTCTTCGGCTCCACCGAGGTCAAGAAGGCCCCGGAGCGGGTCGTCACCGTCGGCTACACCGACGACCAGAACGTCCTCGCGTTCGGCATCAAGCCGGTCGGCATGGTCGACCAGTACCCGAACCCGGCCGGTCAGAGCCCCGACATCAACACCCAGTGGCCCTGGGTGAAGGACAAGTGGGGCGAGACCAAGCCCGAGGTCATCATGAACAACGGTGACACCGGCCCCAACTTCGAGAAGATCGCGGCCCTGCGCCCCGACCTGATCATCGCGGTCTACTCCGAGGTCGACCAGGCCGCCTACGACAAGCTGTCGAAGATCGCTCCGACGGTCGGCCGCACCAAGGCCGAGAAGGAGCCCTTCAGCGCTCCGTGGCAGGACAACGCCCTCCAGATCGCCAAGGCGGTCGGCAAGGAGACCGAGGGCAAGGCGATGGTCCAGGGCATCCAGGACAAGCTCGCCGCGGTCAAGACGGCGCACCCCGAGTTCGCCACCCAGACGGCCGTCGCGGTGTCCTGGTACAAGGACGCGGTCAACCCCTTCACCACCACCGACGTGCGCGGCCAGCTACTGACCGGCATGGGCTTCAAGGGCCAGACCGAGCTCGACAAGATCTCGGGCGGCAAGTTCTCCTTCGCGCTCTCCCCGGAGCGCATGGACCTCATCGACGTCGACCGCGTCTTCGTCGTCAACGACAAGGCCGACACGGACGCGCTGAACAAGTTCGACCTGTTCGCCAACCTGAAGGTCACCAAGGCCAACAAGGTGTCCTACCTGCTCGACAGCGAGGGCCCCGCGGCCGGCGCGGCCATGTCGCAGGCCACCCTGCCCGCCCTGCCCTTCGCCATCGACGAGCTCGTCAAGTCGGTCGGCTAGGTGTGAGCACCACGGAAATTCGGGTCGCCCCGGCAACCCTGCGTACGACGACCGGACGTGAAGCAGCCCGATGGGTCGCGGCGAACTGCCGCACGATGCCCTGGCTGACGTCCGCCGCCGTACTCAGCACGGTCGCCGGGGCGGCTCTCCAAATGCTCCCCGTACTGCTGCTCGGCCGGGTGGTCGACGGAGTGACCGGGGGCGAACCGCGTTCGATCCTGGTCACGATCGGGGCCTGGATGGTGGCCGCCGCGCTGCTCGGCGCGGCGGCCACCGCCCTGTCCGCCTACCTGATCGGGCGGCTCGGCGCCGACCTGCTCGCGCACCTGCGCGAAGGCGCCGTACGGGCCGTGCTGGGCATGCCCAGTGCGCGGGTCGAGCAGGTGGGCCGCGGAGACGTGCTCTCCCGGGTCGGCGACGACGTCGCCGTCCTGTCCAAGGGCATCCGCTCGGCCATCCCCACGGTGTTCTCCGCGGGGGTCCTGGTGGCCATCGCCACGATCGGCATGTTCGGCCTCGACTGGCGGCTCGGCCTGGCCGGCGCCTGCGCGCTGCCGGCCTACGGGCTGGCCCTGCGCTGGTACCTGCCCCGGTCCGCCCCGCTCTACCGCAAGCGCGCGGTGGCCCAGGCCGAGCGCGCGCAGGCGCTGATCAGCGGCCTGAACGGCATCGAGACGGTACGGGCGCACCGCCTGGAGGAGGCGTTCCGCGAGAAGGTCTCGAACGATTCGCGGCGGGTGCGGGACCTCGGCATCGAGGTGTTCCACTTCTTCGGCCGGTTCGTCGGCCGGGAGAACCGCGCGGAGTTCATCGGTCTGTCGCTGATCCTGATCGTGGGCTACGCCCTGCTGGAGACCGGCTCCGCCAGCCTCGGCGAAGTGGCGGCGGCCCCGCTGGTGTTCCACCGCCTGTTCACCCCGCTGGGCGCGATCATGTTCACCTTCGACGAGGCCCAGAAGTCGGGCGCGAGCCTGACCCGGCTCGTCGGGGTGCTGGCGGAGTCCACGGAGGACCGGCTGGTGGGCGATTCGACGGCCGTGCCGGCGGACGAGAAGCCGTACGCGGTGACGGTGAAGGGGCTGACGTTCCGTTACCCCGGAGCCGAGGAGCCGGTCCTGCGCGACGTCAGTCTGACGATCCCGGCGGGCGGCTCACTGGCCCTGGTGGGCGCGACGGGCGCCGGCAAGACGACCCTGGCCGCGCTCATCGCCGGCATCGGGTCCCCGGAGGCCGGGTCGGTGCGGATCGGGTCGACCGACCTCGCCGAGCTGGACGAGGCCGGGGCGCGGGCGCTGGTGAGCATCCTGACCCAGGAGACGCACGTGTTCTCCGGTCCGCTCGCCGACGACCTGCGTCTGGCCGCGCCGGAGGCGACCGACGCCGAACTGCTGGCCGCGCTGGGCACCGTAGGCGCCGCCGAGTGGGTCGAGGCCCTGCCCGAGGGTCTGGACACCGCGGTCGGCGAGGGCGGTGCGCGGCTGGACGGCACCAAGGTCGCCCAGGTCGCCCTGGCCCGGCTGGTGCTCGGCCGGGCGCCGGTGGTCGTGCTCGACGAGTCGACCGCGGAGGCGGGCAGCGAGGGCGCCGCCGAGCTGGAACGGGCCGTACTGGCCGCCTGCTCCGGCCGGACCACGCTGTTCGTGGCCCACCGGCTGACCCAGGCGGTGGCGGCCGACCGGATCGCCGTGCTGGATGCGGGAAGCGTCGTGGAGCAGGGCACGCACGAGGAGTTGGTGGCCCTGGGCGGCCGCTACGCGCGACTCTGGCGGGCCTGGAGAGACGCTAGTTAGGTCACCCTAATTTAGGTTAGGCTAGCCTTCGTACCTTGGAAGGGTGTTGAGTCTTCAAATGATGGAACCGAGCGCTCGTCTCGTGCTGATCTCTCCTACGCGCCTGGCAGACGTGCGCCGGCGTACCGGCGGATACTCCGACCGGACCATCGCCGAGGCCTGTGCCATCGGACTGTCGTACTGGGCGACGGGCGAGAGCCCCGACGGAATCGACCCGACCCCCGGCACGCTCTTCACGGACGTCCTCGGATGGGTCGACAACGGCGGTACGGCGCCCAGCGGTTGGGAGACCGGCGAAGCCGCCCCGGACGGCTGGGCCATCGCGGTCCCCGCGACCGTCCCGCAGTCCGACGCCCAGCTCGCGCTGGACGATCTGGCGGACTTCCCCGACC
Organism: Streptomyces sp. CA189; assembly: GCF_056428985.1. NCBI lineage: Bacteria > Bacillati > Actinomycetota > Actinomycetes > Kitasatosporales > Streptomycetaceae > Streptomyces > Streptomyces sp. CA189. The sequence goes on from NZ_JBWJVM010000005.1 coordinate 158,285, forward strand.
GGACGCTCGGCACCATCAGCCCCTCCAGCGTCGCGCAGCGGCTGAAGACCCTGGCCGAGTGGAACGACAACGCGGCGGACCGGGTCCGGCCCACCATCGTGGAGATGTTCCGCGAGCAGGCCAGGCTCCGGCCGGACGCGGTCGCCATCATCGACGAACACCGCTCGCTGACCTACCGCCAGGCGGCGGAGCTGTCCGCGCAGCTGGCCCACCACCTGATCGGCCGCGGACTCGGCTCCGAGCAGGTCGTGGGCATCTCGCTGGGCCGCTCCGCCGACATGGTCATCGGCCTGCTCGGCGTGCTCCAGGCCGGCTGCGCGTTCGTCCCGCTCGACCCGCAGTGGCCCGCCGCGCGCCGCGCCGTCGTCATCGACGACGCGCGGGTCGTGGTGCAGCTGAACGACTCCGGCGAGCACGACCCCGCGGAACCGGCCGCCGTCGCCGTCGACCTCGACGACTGGCGGTACGCCGACCAGCCCGCCGGGGACACCGGCATCACCGCGGACGGCAACTCCCTGGCCTACGTGATCTTCACGTCCGGTTCCACCGGCCGCCCCAAGGGCGCGATGATCCGGCACGAGGCGATCAGCGAGCGCCTGCTGTGGCAGGTCGACGAGATCCTGGGCTTCGGCCACGACGACGCCTCGCTGTTCAAGGCGCCGCTGTCCTTCGACATATCCATCAACGAGATCTTCCTCCCGCTGGTGTGCGGCGGCCGCCTCGTGGTCCTGCGGCCCGGCGGCGAACGCGACCCGCACCACCTGCTCGGCGTGATCGCCGAGCACCGGGTCACCTTCACCTACCTCGTCTCCTCCATGCTGGACGTCCTGCTGGAGATCGCCGGAGACTCCGACCGCCTCGACAGCATGCGCCACGTGTGGTGCGGCGGCGAGGTGCTCACCCCCGAGCTGTACGAGCGGTTCCGCACCCGGCTCGACATCCCCATGTACCACGGCTACGGCCCGGCCGAGACGACCATCGGCGTCTCCCACGTCATCTACCGGGGCGAGGCCGAACGCCTGTCGACCTCGATCGGCAAGGCCAACCCCAACACCCAGCTGTACGTTCTCGACGACGAGCTGCGCCCGGTCCCGGTCGGCGTCGGCGGCGAACTCTACGTCGGCGGCTTCCTCCTCGGCCGCGGCTACGTGAACGCCCCCGGACTGACCGCGTCCCGGTTCGTGGCGAACCCCTTCGCGAACGACGGCTCCCGCCTCTACCGCACCGGTGACCTCGCCCGGTTCGCCCCCGACGGCTCGCTGGACTTCCTGGGCCGCGCCGACAACCAGATCAAGATCCGTGGCATGCGGCTCGAACTCGAAGACGTCGAGGTCGGCCTCGCGGAGCACCCCGCGGTACGGCACACCTGCGTCATCGCGAAGAAGAACAGCGCCGGCGGCACCTACCTGGTCGGCTACGTGATCCCGGCCGCCGGAGCCGCGGAGCTGCGGGCGGACGAGGTCAAGGCCTGGGCCACCGAGCACATGGTCGAGTACATGGTGCCCGCCCACATCGTCGTGATGACCGAGTTCCCGCTCACCGCGAACGGCAAGCTCGACCGGCGCGCACTGCCCGAACCCGAGGTCGTGACCGGGACGTTCCTCCGGCCCTCCACCGACGACGAGCGCGCGGTGTGCGCGGCCGTCGCCTCCGTGCTGCGGCTCGACGAAGTCGGCGTCGACCAGGACTTCTTCCAGCTCGGCGGAGACAGCATCCTCGCCATCTCGCTGCTGAGCGCGCTCCGCGAAGCGGGCCTCTACGTCACCGCGGGCCAGATCTTCGCCAACAGCGTCCTGGGCGCCCTGGCGGCGGTGGCCGGCCGCGAGGACGTGGCCCGGGTGGACCACGCCGACGTCGCGACCGGTCCCGTCGTGGGATCGCCCATCGTCCAGTGGCTCGGCCGGACCACGGACGCCGTCGACGGCTTCGTCCAGGCCGTCGTACTGAACACCCCGGCGGACCTCACCGCCGACGCCCTCGGCGCCGTCCTCGACTCCGTCGTCGCCCGGCACGACATGCTGCGCGCCCGGCTCGTCCGCGGGGACCGCTGGAGCTTCGACATCCCGGAGGACGGCGGAGTCACCGCCGACTGGCAGCAGAGCGACGGGCCGCTCGACGCGTGCGTGGCCCTCGCCACCGAAGGACTCGCCCCCGACAACGGCGTGATGCTGCGGGCCGTCTGGCGCCGCGAGGCACGCCAACTGGTCCTGGTCGCCCACCACGTGGTGGTCGACGGCGTGTCCTGGCGGGTCCTGATGGACGACCTGGCCACGGCATGGCGCCAGCTCTCCGCGGGCGAGCAACTGGAACTGCCCGCGGTGGGAACCTCGTTCCGCCGCTGGACCCAGCTGCTGGGCAGCGCGGACTTCGACGCGGACCGCGCCTACTTCGAGCGCCCCCTGCCCGGCCCCGACGCGCCGCTCGGCAGGCGGGCCCCGTCCGAAGCCGACACGGTCGAGCGGGAGCGGACCCGGGTCTTCACCGTCGGCTCCGAGGCCACGGCCGCCCTGCTGGGCGAGATCCCCGCGAAGTTCCACGCGGGCGTCAACGACGTCCTGCTGACCGCGCTCGCCGTCACCCTCGCCCGCTGGCGGCGCGGCCGCGGCCAGGAGCAGACCTTCGCGCACGTCGAGCTGGAGGGCCACGGCCGCGAGGGACGCCACGTGGCGGGCGCCGCCGGCGTCGAGCCGGAGCTGTCCCGGACCGTCGGCTGGTTCACGACGCTGTTCCCGGTGACCGTGGACCCCGGCACGACCGGCGACTTCACCGACCCCCGGTACCTCGCCGCCGCGCTCAAGGCGGTCAAGGAGGACCTCGCCCGCGTACCGAGCAACGGCGTCTCCTACGGCGCCCTGCGCTACCTGGCCGACACCGCCTTCACGGCCCCGGCGCCCCAGGTCCTCTTCAACTACCTGGGCCGCTTCGACGCGGGCGCCTCCGGGGACTGGCAGCTCTCCGGAACCACCGGGCAGCTCGGCGAGAAGCGCGACCCGCGGATGCGCCTGCCGCGCGCCCTGGAGTTCAACGCGATCGCCGAACCCTCCGCCACCGGCGAGTACGAACTCGTCACCACCGTCTCCTGGCCCGACGGGATGTTCACCGACGAGGACGTCGAGGCGATCGGCGGGTACTTCCAGGCGGCCCTCACCGCCCTGGCCGCGCTCGACGAGGGCGGCCACTCGCCCAGCGACTTCCCGCTGGTGCGGCTGACCCAGGCCGACGTCGACGCCCTGGACGGACCCGAGCTGCGCGCCGTCCTGCCGCTGACCCCGCTCCAGGAAGGCCTGTACTTCCACTCCGTCTTCGACGACGACTCCGCGGGCAGCTACGTCGAACAGCAGCTGCTGACCCTGGAGGGCGAGCTCGACCCCGCCCGCCTCGCCACCGCCGCCACCCGGCTGCTCACCCTGTACCCGAACCTGGCCGCACGGTTCACGGCCCTCGCCGACGGCCGCGTCGTCTCCGTCCTGGAAAGCGGCGCCGAGGCGCCCTTCACCACCCTGGAGCGGCCCGGCATCACCGACGAGGAGCTCCACGACCACGCGGAGCGGGACCGCCGCACCGGATTCGACCTGGCCACCGGCCCGCTGATGCGGTTCACCCTGGTCCGCGACCCGGAATCGGGCCGCAACGTCCTGGTCCAGACCGTCCACCACATCATCGCCGACGGCTGGTCGGTGCCGCCGATGCTCCGCGCGCTGCTCGCCGAGTACCACGCGCCGGGAAGCACCTACCCGCTGAGCGGCTTCCCCGACTACGTCGGCTGGCTCGCGGAGCGCGACGCCGACGAGAGCGACCGCGTCTGGGGCGCCGAGCTCGCCGAACTGCCCGGGCCCTCCCTGGTGGCCAAGGAGCACACCCCGTCCGACCGGTTCGCCGACACCTCCGTCGAGCCGGAGCTCGACATCGACGCCGCCGCCCGGACGGCCGGCGTACCGCTGAGCGTGGCCGTGCACAGCGCCTGGGCGGTGACCCTGGGCGGGATCCTGCACTCCGCCGACGTGGTCTTCGGTTCCACGGTCTCCGGCCGCGACGCGGACGTCCCCGGCATCGAGGACATGGTCGGCCTGTTCATCAACACCGTCCCGCTGCGTGCGCGGTGGACCGCCGGCACCACGGCGCGCGAGCTGCTCGCCTCGGTGCGCGAGCACCAGGGCGCGGTCCTGCCGCACCAGCACGTCTCGCTGGCCCGGATCGGCCGCCTCGCCGGCGTCGGCTCCCTCTTCGACACCCTCGTGGTGTTCGACGTGGCCACCGACGTGGCCGCCCTGCGCCGCACCGGCGACACGCTCTGCGTCACCGGCCTCGTCAACGAGGGGGCCCCGCACTACCCGCTGACCCTGGTCGTGGAGCGGGCCCTCGACGGACGCCCGCGCTTCAACCTGATCTACGACGGCGAACTGATCCGCGAGAGCAGCGCCCGGGACATCCTGGACCGGTTCGCGCACACCCTCACCGGCCTGCTCGCCCGCCCGGACGCCCCGGTCGGCGACCTGGTGCCCGAGGACGGCAGGACCCCCGCACGGATCAACCCGACCACCCTCGGCGCGCTGTTCGACGCCGCGGCGGACCGGGACCCGGCGGCCACCGCCGTCACCCAGTGCGCGCTCGACGGCACCACCCGGTCGCTGACCTACGGCGAACTCGCCGCCGCGAAGGACGAACTGGCCGCCGCCCTGCGCGCGGCCGGGGTCCGGCCGGGCCGCCGCGTGGCCGTGGCCGTCCCGCGCACCATCGAGCAGGTCGTCGCCCTGGTCGCGATCGTCAGCGCGGGCGGCGCCTACGTACCGCTCGACATGGCCTACCCGGACGAGCGGCTGGAGTACGTCCTCGCGGACGCCGCGCCGCAGGCCGTCCTCGTCGACCCCGGACAGCGCGAACGCTTCACGGCCCTGCTGGAGCGGGCGGGAGTCGCCGCCCGCGTCCTCGTACAGGGCGACGAGCTGCCGCGGGAGGCCGCCGCGGACGCGGTGGCCGCGGCCGACGAGGTCACCTGGCACGACCCCGCGTACGTGATCTACACCTCCGGGTCGACGGGCAGGCCCAAGGGCGTCGTCGTCCCGCACTCCAGCGTGGTCGCGCTGCTCGCCAACACCCAGCCCGACATGGGCTTCGGCCCCGACGACGTCTGGGTCCAGTTCCACTCCTACTCCTTCGACTTCGCGGTCTGGGAGCTGTGGGGCGCCCTGGCGCACGGCGGCGAGCTGCTCGTCCCGGACTACGGGCTGACCCGCTCCCCGGTCGACTTCCACCGGCTGGTCCGCGAGCGCGGGGTGACCGTGCTCAACCAGACGCCCTCGGCCTTCTACCAGTTCGTCGAGGCCGACCGGCACGCCGACCAGCCGCTCCCCGCCCTGCGCCGCGTCATCTTCGGCGGCGAGGCACTGGACCTCGGGCGGCTGCGCGGCTGGATCGAGCGGCACGGCGCCTCCTCGCCCGAGCTCGTCAACATGTACGGGATCACCGAGACCACGGTCCACGTGACCCACCGGGTGCTGACCGAAGGGGACTTCGCCTTCGGCGACGACGTGAGCCCCATCGGCGGACCCATCCCGGGCCTGACCACCTACCTGCTCGACGACCGGCTCCGGCCGGTGCCGCCGGGGCAGGTGGGCGCGATCTACGTGGCCGGCGACCAGGTGTCCCTCGGCTACCTCGGCCGGCCGGGCCTGACCGCGGGCCGGTTCGTGGCGAACCCGTTCGCGAGCGACGGCTCCCGGATGTACCACACGGGCGACCTCGCCGTCCGCACCCTCGACGGGGAACTGGAGTTCACCGGCCGCGCCGACGACCAGGTGCAGCTCAAGGGCTTCCGCATCGAGCTCGGCGAGGTCGAGTCCGCGCTGCGGGACGTCGACGGCGTGGTCGACGTGGCCGTCACCGTGGCCGACAGCGGCGACCACCTGGTCGCGCACGTCGTGGGCCGGGTGCCCGGCGACCTCTCCGCCCTGCTCGCCGAGAAGCTGCCCGTGCACATGGTGCCGGGCCGGGTCCTGCCGGTGGACGCCCTGCCGCTGACCGTCAACGGCAAGCTGGACCGCAAGGCCCTGATCGCGCGGGCCGCGCAGGACGACACCCCGGTGGCCGGCGGGTCCTTCACCGGGTCGGCCGCCGGATGCGGCGCCGGATCCGCCGCCGCATCCGGCAGCGACTCCGGCAGCGGCTCCATACGGGCCTCGCTGGTCGGCATCTTCGCCGAGACCCTGTCCCACCCGGCAGCCGACGCCGACACCGACTTCTTCGGCGCCGGCGGCGACAGCATCATCGCCATCACCGTCGTCAACCGGGCCCGGGCGCTCGGCCTGCCGATCGCACCCCGCGACGTGTTCCTCCTGAAGACGCCGCGCGCGCTCGCAGAGCTGCTGGGCACGCGTGCGCCGCAGACGCAAGGCCCCGCTCCGGCCGCCGCCCGCCGCGAGGACGGCCCGCTGGCGCCCACGCCGATCATCCTGCGCCAGCGCGAACTGGGCGGTTCCCTCGCCCGGTTCGCCCAGGCGCGGACCGTGGAGGTGGCCGAAGGCACCGCGTTCGCCGACATCGAGCGCGCCGCCAACGCCGTACTGGCCGCCCACCCGGCCCTGCGGATGCGCCTGCACGCCGAGCACGGCGTGTGGAACCTGCGCACCGAGCCCGCCCGCGGGGCCACCGTCGTCCGCGGGGACACCGCCGACGCCACGGCCGCCGCGAACGAGGCCGCCGGACGGCTCGACCCCGAGACCGGGGAGGTCACCGCCTTCACCTGGCTCGCGGCGACCGGCACCCTGGTGGTCACTGTGCACCACATCGCGGTCGACTCGGTGTCCTGGCTGATCCTGCTGGACGACCTGGCCGCCGCCCTGCGCGGGGAGACCCTCGCACCGGCGACCACCTCCTACGCGGAGTACGCCGACGCGCTGACCCTGCGCGCCGCCTCCGGCGCAGACGACCTCGGGCACTGGGTGGACACCCTCCAGGCGCCCCCGCTGCTGCCCGCGTCCGGCGCGCTGCGCGACACCACCGTGGTCCTCGGCCCCGAGGCCAGCGACCGGGTGACGCGCACCGCCCCCGCCGCGCTCGGCGTCGCGCTCACCGAGCTGCTGTGCGGCGCCCTGCGCACCGCCCTGACGCGGATCCAGCCGGCGCCCACCGATCTCGCGATCGAGCTGGAGCGGCACGGCCGGGTGTCGGTGCTGGAGCACCACGACTACACCCGTACGGTCGGCTGGTTCACCGCCATCGCGCCCGTCCGGCTCACCGCGCACACCGACCCGGTCGCGGCGGCCCGCGAGCTGGCCGAGCGGCAGCCGGACGAGTCCGGGCACCTCGCCTACGGCCGGCTCCGCTACCTCAACCCGCAGACGGCCCCGCTGCTGACCGCCCGCCCGCAGGTGCTCTTCAACTACCTCGGCCGGGGCAGCGAGTCCCAGGCGCTGCACATCACCGGCGGCGACCAGGGCAGCCCGTACTCCGTCGAGGTCAACGCCTGGACGGACGCGGCCACCGGCAGCCTGTACGCGACCTTCACCCTCGCCGAGGAGATCCCCGACGAGATCACCGCGCACTGGCTGCACGCCCTGGAATCCCTCGCGGAAGCCTCCGTGACGGCCGAGCGCACGGCGCCGGTCACCGCCCTCCAGCGCGGCCTGTTCTTCCAGGCCCAGCTGGCCGGCACGGCCGGGCACTACGTCGCGCAGAGCTACTTCGCCCTCGACCACCGCCTCGACACCGGGGCGCTGACCGAGGCCATGGCCGTCGTCATGTCCCGGCACCCGGTCGTCGGCGCCGGCTTCACCACCGACGACGACGGCAACCCGGTCCAGATCCTCAAGGCGGGCCGCCGGGTCGGCGTCCACACGGTCGAGCTGTCGACCGACGAGGAAGTCGAAGCCCTGCGCGTCCGGGACCGCAACACCGGCTTCGACCCGGGCGAGCCGCCGCTGATCCGGCTGACCGTGATCCGGCTGCCCGACGGCCGCGACGGCCTGCTCCTCAGCTACCACCTGCTGCTGTGGGACGGCTGGTCCCGCGCGATCGTGCTGCGGGACCTGTTCGAGGCCTACCGGGCGCTGCTCGACGGCGAGCAGCCGTCTGCGGTCCCGGCCGCACCGTCCTTCGAGGACCACGCCCGGGCGCTCGCCGCCAAGGACCCCGCCGTCTCGGAGCGGTTCTGGGCCGAGCAGCTGACCGGGCTCACCGGCCCGACGCTGCTCGCCGGACCGGCGCCGTCCCTCTCGGACGACCTGCCGCCCGCGCTCCTCCACACGCTCTCCGCCGAACAGTCGCAGCTGCTGCGGGAGACGGCCAGGGCGCACGGCGTCACCCTGAACTCGGTCCTCACCGGCGCGTTCGGCCTGCTCCTCGGCGCCCACACCGGTCGCGCCGACGCCGTGTTCGGCGTCACCGTCTCCGGCCGCGAGGGCGAGGGCCTGTCCGACATCGTCGGCGTGCTGCTCAACACCGTGCCCATGTGGACGCGGGCCCGGCCCGAGGACACGGTCGGGGAGTACCTGGCCTCCGTACAGGCGGCCCGGGTCGACGCGATGGAGCACGAGCACCTGGGGCTCGGCGAGATCCAGCGGGCCAGCGGCCACGACACCCTCTTCGACAACCTGTTCGTGCTCCAGAACTTCCTGGACCTGGACGGGCTCGCCGAGATGAACGCCCGCCACGGCATCACCGAGGTGAAGTCGGACGACTCCACCCACTACCCGTTCACCTGGGTCGTCACCCCCGGCGACCGGCTCACGGTCAAGCTGGAGCACCGCCACGGCGACTCCGACAGCGCCCGGCGCCTCCTCGACGACTACGTCGGGCTGCTCCAGGACCTGGCCCGCTCCACCGGACCGGTGGGCGCGCTGCCCGGCCTCGGGCCGGTGCCCGCACCCGCCGAGCGCACCGACATCGGCACCGACACGGTGGTCGACCGCTTCGACCGGGCTGCGGACCGCGCACCCGAGCGGGTCGCGCTCGTCGCACACGGCCGGAGCATGACCTTCGCCGAACTCCGCGACCGCAGCCGCCTGCTGGCGGGTGTGCTCGCCGGGCGCGGCATCGGCCCGGAGAAGACGGTCGGCCTGGCGATCCCGCGCACGCTGGACTGGATCGTCGCGCTGTTCGCCGTACTGCGCACCGGAGCCGCGTACGTACCGCTGGAGCTGGACCACCCGGACGAGCGGATCGCCACGATCGTCGCGGACGCCCGGCCCGAGGTGATCCTCACCGTCAGCGCCGTCTCTCCCCGCCTGACCGGCGACCTGATCGAACTGGACCGGCCCCTCCCGGAGGCCGAACCGCTCGTGACGTTCGCACCGGACGACCCGAACCGGCTGCGGCACCCCGCGTACACGATCTACACCTCCGGTTCGACGGGCAAGCCCAAGGGCGTCGTGACCGAGTACGCCGGACTCACCAACATGCTGATCAACCACCAGCGCCGCATCTTCGAACCGGTCCTGGCCGAGCACGGCAACCGGATCTTCAAGATCGCGCACACCGTGTCCTTCGCCTTCGACATGTCGTGGGAGGAGCTCCTGTGGCTCGCCGACGGCCACGAGGTGCACATCTGCGACGAGGAACTGCGCCGCGACGCACCCGGACTGGTCGACTACTGCCGTGAGCACGGGATCGACGTCATCAACGTGACCCCGACCTACGCGCAGCAGCTGGCGGCCGAAGGCCTCCTCGACAACCCGGACCGGCGCCCCGCGCTGGTGCTCCTGGGCGGCGAGGCGGTCACCCCGACCCTGTGGCAGCGGCTCGCCGAGACCGAGGGCACCGTCGGCTACAACCTGTACGGACCCACCGAATACACCATCAACACCCTGGGCGTCGGCACCTTCGAGTGCCAGGACCCGGTGGTGGGCGTGGCCATCGACAACACCGAGGTCTTCGTCCTGGACCCGTGGCTGCGGCCGCTGCCGGACGGGGTTCCCGGGGAGCTCTACGTCTCCGGCATCGGCATCGCCCGCGGGTACCTGGGCCAGCCGGCCCAGACCGCGCACCGGTTCGTCGCCTCCCCGTTCGGGGCGCCCGGCGAGCGCATGTACCGCACCGGCGACCTGGTGGTCCGCCGGCCGGACGGGAACATGATGTACCTCGGCCGCACCGACCAGCAGGTCAAGATCCGGGGCCACCGCGTGGAGCTGGGGGAGGTGGAGGCCGCGTTCGCCGCGCACCCGGCGGTACGGTTCACCGCCGCGGTCGCCCAGCCCGACCCGCAGGTCGACGGCGCCTACCGGCTGGCCGCGTACCTCGTGCTGGAGGCCGGGGCCGACCTGGCGGCGGTCGCCGCCGAGGCGGGCACCGGACTGCCGGACTACATGCGCCCGACGCACTACGCTCAGGTCGACGCCATCCCGCTCACGGTGAACGGGAAGGCCGACACGAAGGCCCTGCCGGAGCCCAAGCCGCTGGGAGCGCTGACCACTTCGGGCGAGCGCGGCCCGGAGACCGAGACCGAGGTCCTGGTCTGCGAGTTCTTCGCCGAAGCCCTGGACCTGGACGACGACGAGGTGAGCGCCGTGAGCGATTTCGTGTCCCTCGGCGGACACTCCATGCTGGCCGTACGCCTGGTCGGACTCCTGCGCCGTGAATTCGGCCCCACGATCACCATCCGCGACCTGCTCACCCTGCGAACCCCCGAAGCGATTGCCCGGCACCTTGATGACAACTCCTGACGTCCAGAGATCCCGCCGCGCGGGATCCGACATCCTCCGGACCGCCATACGGCGCAACGTCGGCGCCATGGTCTGGGGCACCGTCCTCATGGGCCTGTACCAGGCGGGCGAGACGGCCTTCCCGATCGCGCTCGGCCTGATCGTCGACCACACGATGGGCGGCGGCCGGAGTCCGGGGGCGCTCGCCCTCTCGATCGCCGCGCTGGCCGTGATCATCACGACCGTGTCGCTGTCGTGGCGGTACGGGATGCGCATCCTGCAGAAGGCCAACACGACCGAGGCCCACCACTGGAGGGTGCAGGTCGCGTCCTGCGGCCTCCAGCCGGTGGCCCGGGACGTGGACCTGAAGTCCGGCGAGGTGCTCACCATCGCCACCGAGGACGCCGACCAGACCGCCGACATCGTCGAGGTCGTGCCGATGCTGATCAGCTCCTCGGTCGCGGTGGTGGTCGCGGCGGTCGCGCTGAGCCTGGCGGACCTGCGGCTCGGCCTGCTGGTCATGATCGGAACGGCACTGATCCTGTCGACGCTCAGCGTGATGTCGAAGCGGATCGGCAGCAGCACCCAGGAGCAGCAGGCCCGGGTGGCGCGGGCGGGTGCGAAGGTCGCCGACCTGATCACCGGCCTGCGCCCGCTGCACGGCTTCGGCGGCAACCATGCGGCGTTCCGGTCCTACCGGAAGGTCAGCACGGAGGCGAAGGAGCAGGCGATCACCGTCGCCCGGGTGAACGGCGTCTACACGGGCACCGCGCTGGGCCTGAACGCGACCCTCGCCGCCTCGGTGACCCTGACCGCCGGCTGGCTGGCCTTCGACGGGCAGATCAGCATCGGTGAGCTCGTCATGGCCGTGGGCCTGGCGCAGTTCATCATGGAGCCGCTCAGGCTGTTCTCGGACATGCCCAAGTACGTGATGATGGCGCGCGCTTCGGCGGAGCGGATGTCCCTGGTGCTGTCCGCCCCACCGGTGGCGGCTCCGGGCACGGCCCGCCCGGCACCCGGCGGGGACCTGGAGATCGACTGCGTCCGGTACGAGTCCCTCCAGGGCCTGAAGTTCCACGTCCCGGCGGGGCAGTTCACGGCGATCACGGTCTACCAGCCGCGGGCGGCGGCCGAGCTCGCCTCGATCCTGGCCGTGAACGTGCCGCCGGCCTCGTACGGCGGAGTGGTGCGGCTCGGCGGGCAGGACCTCGCGGACCTGTCGGTCGAGTCGGTCCGCGAACTCATGCTCGTGAACCCGTACGACGGGGAGATCTTCGCCGGAACCCTCCGCACGAACATCGACCCGTCGGGCACCAGCAGTACGGTGGCCGAGGCCGTCGAGGCCTCCATGCTGACCGATGTCGTCGCCCTGCACCGGCAGGGACTCGACTACGAGGTCCGCGACCGCGGTTCGAACCTCTCCGGCGGGCAGCGCCAGCGGCTCTCGCTGGCCCGGGCGCTGGCCGCGGACTCCGACGTGCTCGTGCTCCGCGACCCGACGACGGCCGTGGACGCCGTCACCGAGCAGCTCGTCGCACGCAAGATCGCGGAGCTGCGCCGGGGCCGTACCACCGTGGTCATCACCAGCAGCCCGGCCCTGCTGGACGCCGCCGACCGGGTCCTCGTCCTGGACGACGGGGTGGTCACGGCCGAAGGGACGCACCGTCACCTGATGGCCACCGACCCGGCGTACTGCCTGGCGGTGACGCGGTGACGCGGTGACGTGGTGATGTGGCGGCTCTTGTGAGCCGGTGAACACAGGGGGCCCGGGTGCTCGGCGAATCGCCGGGCACCCGGGCCCCCTTGTCGTCAGGCCGTCAGGCCGTCAGGCCCGTCGGCCCGTCAGGCCAGCGCCCAGGCGACATCCCTGAGCAGGGCCTGCCGCCAGCCCGCCCGGTCGTGGCCCGATGCCGACCTGGAGACCCGTACGGTCGCACCGGCCTGCTCCGTCAGGGCCTCGACCAGCTCGCAGTGGGGGCGCATGCGCGTCTCGTGCTCGCCCAGGTCGAACGCGATCCGCAGCCCGGACGGGGCGGGGCGCTCGCGCAGGCGCGCGGCGATGGCGCCGCCGCGCGGACCGCCCAGGGGGTCCGGCAGGTCCGCGGCCTCCGGCGTCCACCAGAACGACCCCGACTGGCAGGCGACCCGGGACACCAGCTCCGGGAACTCCGTCGCCGCGTACATCGCGCTCAGACCGCCGAGGCTCTGCCCGGCGACCACCAGCCGGTCGAGGACCGCGGGTACCCCGCTGTCCGCGACCAGGGGCAGCAGTTCGTCCCGTACCGCCTCCCACAGCTCGGGCCGGCAGCCGAACTCCGCCTGCCGGTCCTTGGTGGGCAGGAACACCAGTGTGGCCGGGGGCATGTCGCCGGCCTCGAAGGCCGCGTCGAAGGCGGTCATGGCCGGGTGCAGGTACAGCCAGTCGTCCCCGTCGAGCAGCAGGACCACCGGTCCGCCGCCGCCCACCGGGTGGACCCGTACGGTGCGCTTCCCGCCGAGCCGTTCACTGGCCCAGCGGATCCGGGTGCGCGGCAGCGGCAGTACGTCGTCGGCGCCCACGGCCGGCCAGTACGGCTGGGGCGGGACGTCCGGGGTGGCGACGATGGACCGGTCGCCGCCGGCCCGGACCGGGTTGAGCGGATCGGGGTACGACGATCCGTCATCCGCGAGGAACCGGTAGGTCACTCGGAGCCGGGCGGGCATGAGTACCTCGGCGTACCAGCAGTCCGTGTCGCGCCACCGGAGCAGCGGTACCGGATCGGACCAGCTCTCGAAGTCGATGACCGTGGGGGTGCCGCGCCAGAGGAACAGGGTGACCCAACCGCCGTCGCCGGAAGGCGCGGACGCGGGAGCCGCGGCCGCCCAGAACTCGTCGGTGCCGGGCGTGCCGGGCAGGTCGAACGCGGCGAAGGGGCTCTCCGAGCCGTCCTCGGCCAGGATCCGTTCGAGTGCACGCATCGGTGCCTCCTTGTGAGGGGGAAGGGGAAACGTTAAGCTTTATAATTAGGCGAGCCTAACCTAAGTGTGAGGCTCTCTTCATTCTCGATCGACCTTCCCTACGGGCACGGCGCCCGCTGTCGGACGGCGCGCACGCCGCACACCGACGCCACCTGCCGGTCCCATCGGGCTCCTGGAGGAACCCAGTATGAGCACCAACCCGTTCGACGATGCCGACGGCCGTTTCCTGGTCCTGGTGAACGACGAGGGTCAGCACTCCCTCTGGCCTTCCTTCGCCGACGCTCCCGGCGGGTGGACGGTCGCCCTCGCCGAGACCACCCGCGACGCGTGCCTGGAGTTCATCGAGTCGAGCTGGACCGACCTGCGCCCCCGGTCCCTCGCGGCGGCCGTCGAGGCCTGACCGGGATCACCCGGACGGGGTGAACGCCCCGACCGGGAACCGGTGTGGGTGTGCGGGTGGTTGTCGGCGGACCGCGCGAGGCTGGATCCAGGTGAATTAGGTTAGGCTAAGCTAACTGCGTAGGGATCCTGTGCGGATCGCACGTACGGCATCAGCGGGGGAGGGGATCGTCATGGGCCTGCCGGCCATCGGCTCCTACCCCATGCCCGATCGCGCCGCCCTGCCCCGCTCCTGCGCGTCCTGGGCCATCGACCCCGGCCGCGCCGCACTGCTGGTCCACGACATGCAGAACCACTTCGTGGGGGAGCTCCCCACGGACCGGTCCCCGGTCGTGGAACTCGTGGAGAACATCGCGGCCCTTCGCGCCCTCGCCACGGCACTCGGCATACCGGTCGTCTTCACCGCCGAGCCGGCCGCCCAGCCGCCCGGCCAGCGCGGCCTGGCCGCGGACATCTGGGGGCCGGGCATCGGTGACGGAAACGATGCCGCCGCGATCATCCCGCCGCTCACCCCGCGGCCGGGCGAGCGCGTGCTGGCCAACGTGCGCCACAACGCCTTCCTCCGCAGCCACTTGGGGAGGCTGCTGCGTTCGGAGGGGCGCGACCAGTTGATCGTCTGCGGGGTCCACGCCCACCTCGGCGTCCTGCTGACGGCCGCGGACGCCTTCATGAACGACATCCAGCCCTTCGTGGTCGCCGACGCCGTGGCCGACTTCTCCGCCGAGGAGCACGCGATGGCCCTGCGCTGGGCCGCCCGCAGCGCGGTCGTGTGTACGACCGAGACCCTGCTCCGCGAACTGTTGCTCGGCGGCGGGTCCCGAGACGTGCGCAAGGACGCCTGAGCCGATCCCGCCGACGCCCGCACGACGTCTTGGCCCGTACCCCGTCTACGCCCGCACCCCGCCGGCGCCCGCACCACGGCGCCGACCCGCGCCCGAGGCGCGCACACGAACCGAGAGAGAGCGGAAGAACATGACCGTACGGGTCGCGGTGGCCGGTGCCAGCGGCTACGCGGGCGGGGAGCTGCTCCGCCTGCTGAGCTCGCATCCCGGCGTGGAGATCGGTGCGTTGACCGCGCACAGCAGCGCGGGGCGTCCGCTGGGGTCCGTACAGCCGCAGCTCCCGGAGTTCGCCGACCGGATCCTCCTGGACACCTCCGCCGCCTCCCTGCGCGGCCACGACGTGGTGTTCCTCGCGCTGCCCCACGGCCAATCGGCCGCGCTGGCGGAGGAGTTGGAGCCGGGCACGCTGGTGGTGGACTGCGGCGCCGACTTCCGGCTGCGGGACGCGGCCGCCTGGGAGCGGTTCTACGGCAGCGCCCACGCCGGCACCTGGCCCTACGGCCTGCCGGAACTACCGGGAGCCCATGCGGAGTTGAAGGGCGCCACGCGGATCGCCGTTCCCGGCTGCTACCCCACGGCGGTCACCCTGGCCCTGTTCCCCGCCTACGCGGCGCAGCTGGTCGAGCCCGAGGCCGTCATCGTCGCCGCCAGCGGAACCTCCGGAGCCGGACGCGCGCTCAAGACGCACCTCCTCGGCACCGAAGTGATGGGCTCCATGAGCCCGTACGGAGTCGGCGGCGGCCACCGGCACACCCCGGAGATCGCCCAGAACCTGTCCCGCGCGGCCGGCGAGCCCGTGGGGGTCTCCTTCACGCCCACCCTGGCACCCATGCCCCGGGGCATCCTCGCCACCTGCTCGGCCCGGCTGCGCCCGGTCGCCGGCACCTCGGCGATCCCCTCGGAGGCCGAGGTGCGCGCCGCGTTCGAAGCCGCGTACGCCGACCAGCCGTTCGTACGGCTGCTGCCGCCCGGCCAGTGGCCCACCACCGCCGCGGTCCTCGGCTCGAACACCGCGCAGGTGCAGCTCGCCGTGGACCCGGACGCCCGCAGGCTGATCTGCGTGAGCGCCATCGACAACCTGACGAAGGGCACCGCCGGTGGCGCGGTGCAGAGCATGAACATAGCCCTCGGCCTGCCGGAACGGCTGGGCCTGCCCACGAATGGAGTGGCTCCGTGAGTGTGACCGCCGCCCTGGGATTCCTGGCGGGCGCCGTGCGCGCCGGCATCAAGGAGTCCGGTGACCCGGACCTGGCCCTGGTGGTGAACCGGGGGCCGTCGCGCGCCGCCGCCGGTGTCTTCACCTCGAACCGCGTGCAGGCCGCGCCCGTACGCTGGTCCCGACGCGTGCTCGCCGACGGGCGGATCTCCGCCGTCGTCCTCAACTCCGGTGGCGCGAACGCCTGTACGGGTCCCGGCGGTGCCGAGGACGCGCAGGCGATGGCGGAGTGCACCGCGGCGGCCGTCGAGGTCGCCCCGGCCGAGGTCGCGGTCTGCTCCACCGGCCTGATCGGCATCCGGCTCCCGATGGACCGGGTGACGGCCGGCATCGACGCCGCCGCGGACCGGCTGTCGCCCGAAGGCGGCGAGGAGGCGGCCGTCGCGATCAAGACGACGGACTCCGTCCACAAGACGGCGGTGGCCACCGGCCCCGGATGGACGGTGGGGGGCATGGCGAAGGGCGCGGGAATGCTCGCCCCGGGACTCGCCACCATGCTGGTCGTCCTGACCACGGACGCCGACGCGAGCGCCGACGTACTCGACGCGGCGCTGCGCGAAGCGGTGCGCACCACGTTCGACCGGGTGGACTCGGACGGCTGCATGTCCACCAACGACACCGTCCTGCTGCTCGCCTCGGGCAGCTCGGGCATCGTGCCCGCACCCGCGGAGCTCACCGCGGCCGTGCACGCCGTGTGCCGGGACCTGGCGCTCCAGTTGGTCGCGGACGCCGAAGGCGCGTCCAAGGAGATCGAGGTGGCCGTCGTCGGCGCGGCCTCGGAGGCGGACGCGGTGGAGGTGGGCCGGTCGGTGGCCCGCAACAACCTCCTCAAGTGCGCGCTGCACGGCGAGGACCCGAACTGGGGCCGGGTGCTGTCCGCGATCGGCACGACCTCGGCGGTCTTCGACGCGGACCGGCTGGACGTGGCGATCAACGGCGTCTGGGTGTGCCGGGACGGAGCCGAGGGAGAGCCCCGGGACAAGGTCGACCTGGCGGACCGCCGGATCACCATCACCGTGGACCTGCGCTCCGGTGACTCCTCCGCCGTCATCTGGACCAACGACCTGACGGCCGAGTACGTGCACGAGAACAGCGCCTACAGCTCTTGAACGGGGCCGAGATGACGGCGGAGACGATGTCGAAGCAGACGCGGGATGCCGCCGTGCCGGTCACCGTGCCGGTCACCGTGCCGGCCCCCCGGGACCTGCCCTGGCTGGAGCAGCTCCAAGGCCGGACGATCGTCGTCAAGTTCGGCGGCAACGCGATGGTGGACCCGTCCGCGCACCGGACGTTCGCCCAGGACGTGGTGGAGCTCTGGCACGCGGGCCTGCGGCCCGTCGTCGTCCACGGCGGCGGTCCGCAGATCAGCGCGCTGCTCGACCGGCTCGGCCTGGAGACGCGCTTCGAGGCCGGACTGCGGGTGACCACGCCGGAGACGATGGACGTGGTGCGCATGGTGCTCACCGGCAAGGTCCAGCGCGAACTGGTCGGGGCCATCAACGCCCACGGGCCGTTCGCCGTGGGCCTGTCGGGCGAGGACGCCCACACGATGACCGCCGTACGCCGTCCGGCCTGGGTCGACGGCCTGCCGGTGGACATCGGCCTGGTCGGCGACATCGTGGACGTGGACGGCGCGACGATCGCCGGGCTGCTGGAGCAGGGCCGCATCCCCGTCGTCTCGCCCGTCGCGCGCGGTGAGGACGGCCAGGTCTACAACGTCAACGCCGACCTCGCGGCCTCGGCCCTGGCCGTGGCCCTCGGGGCCGACCGGCTGGTGGTGATGACCGACGTCGAAGGGCTGTACGCGGACTGGCCGCACAGCACCGAGGTGATCGACCGCCTGACGGCCGGTGAACTGGACGCCCTGCTGCCGGAGCTCGCGAGCGGCATGCTCCCCAAGATGGAGGGCTGCCTGCGCGCCGTACGGGCAGGCGTCGCCAAGGCGCAGGTCATCGACGGCCGGGTGCCGCACGCGCTGCTGCGCGGAGTCCTCACCGAGGACGGACCCGGCACCACGGTGGTGCCGGACGAGGAGACCGGCCCCGAGGGGCCGGGCGGCGACGAGGGGGACGGCGCGTGACCGCCGACAGCACGACGACACCGCTCGCCGACCGCTGGCGCGCGGTGATGATGGACACCTACGGCACCCCCGCGCTGGCCCTGGTCAGGGGCGAGGGCAGCACGGTCTGGGACGAGGACGGCCGCGCGTACACGGACTTCACCGGCGGGATCGCCGTCAATGCCCTCGGGCATGCCCACCCCGCCCTGGTCTCGGCCGTCCAGGACCAGGTCGCCCGGCTCGGCCACGTGTCGAACCTGTTCGTCTCGGAGCCGGCCGTCGCGCTGGCGGAACGGCTGCTGGCCCTGCTGGACAGGCCGGGCCGGGTGTTCTTCGCCAACTCGGGCGCGGAAGCGGTCGAGGCCGCCTTCAAGATCGCCCGCCGGACCGGACGCCCGCACCTGGTCGCGACGGAGGGCGGGTTCCACGGGCGCACCATGGGGGCGCTGGCCCTCACCGGCCAGCCGCCCAAGCGCACCCCCTTCCTGCCCCTGCCCGGGGAGGTCACGCACGTTCCGTACGGGGACACGGCGGCGCTCCGCGCGGCCGTCACCGAGCACACGGCCGCCGTCGTACTCGAACCCCTGCAGGGCGAGGCCGGAGTCGTCCCCGCGCCCGCGGGCTACCTGCGCGCGGCCCGCGAGATCACCCGCGCCACGGGCACCCTGCTCGTACTGG
Organism: Streptomyces sp. CA189; assembly: GCF_056428985.1. Taxonomy (NCBI): domain Bacteria; kingdom Bacillati; phylum Actinomycetota; class Actinomycetes; order Kitasatosporales; family Streptomycetaceae; genus Streptomyces; species Streptomyces sp. CA189. The sequence continues at coordinate 177,071 of NZ_JBWJVM010000005.1, forward strand.
ACGAGGTGCAGACCGGGATCGGCCGTACCGGCCACTGGTTCGCGCACCAGGCGGAGCCGGGCGCGGAGCCGGACGTGATCACCCTGGCCAAGGGGCTGGGCGGCGGACTGCCGATCGGCGCCACGGTCGCCTTCGGCCCCGCCGCCGAGCTGCTGACCCCCGGTCAGCACGGCTCCACCTTCGGCGGCAACCCGGTGGCGTGCGCGGCCGGGCTCGCCGTCCTGGAGACCATCGAGAAGGAAGGGCTGCTCGCCCACGCCGCGCGGGTGGGGGAGCGGCTGAGGCTCGGCATCGAGGCGCTGGAACACCCCTTGGTCCGAGAAGTCCGGGGCGCCGGCCTGCTCCTGGGCATCGTCCTCGCCGAGCCGGTCGCCGCACGGGTCCAGCGGGCCGCGCAGGACGCCGGGTTCCTCGTGAACGCGGCGGGCGCGGGCGTCGTACGGCTGGCTCCCGCCCTGACCCTGCCGCGGGAGCGGGCCGATGCCCTGGTGGCGGCGCTGCCCGCGATCCTCGACGCCTCGTAGGGCGGCCGGCGGTACGTACGGCTAGGGGCGGGCCCTTCAGGGGCCCGCCCCTTCGCCGTATGGGCGTCTCGACGGCTAGAGGGCGCGGGACAGGACGCGTGCGCCTCGGGCGGGGTCCAGGGACCGGGCCCAGTCGGCGGGCGCCAGGCTGGGGCAGGCGGGGACGAAGCCGTGGAGGAGGAAGAGGCGGCCGCTGCCGGTCGTCGCCGTGAAGAGCGTGGCCAGGGAGCGGTTGCGGGCCCTGGCGACCGCCGCGTGCAGGAGCCGGGCGCCCATGCCCGAGCCCTGCCGGTGGGCCGCGACGCAGAAGTTGTACAGCACGCCGGCGGCGGGGTGTTCGCGCAGACCGAGGCAGCCTTCGAGGGTTCCGTCGGGTGCTTGCGCGACGAGGAAGTCGGACGCCCGGGAGAGGTAGAGGGAGAGCGGGCGTTCGCGGAGCGCCCCCGCGTGGACGAACGGCCGGGAGAGGGCGGCGAGCGCCGGGCCGTCGTCCCGGCGCGCCGGGCGCACCGAGAACTCGGGGACCCCGTGCCGCCGGGGGGCGGGGGCGGGGGTGCGGGGCGGCAGGGTGGCGTGCGCGGCGGCAGGGGGCAGCGTGGCCGTGGTCAAGGTGTTCCTTCCTCGGTTCCGCCATGTGCGGGGGCGGGTGCCTCCCGGACGGGCTCCAGAGCGGATTCCGAGGGGACTCCGCGTCGGAATCCAAGGGGACTCCAAGGCGCTGGGCTCGCCGGAGGCTCCCCGGCGGAACGGTCGAAGTAAGGGTAGCCTTACCTAGATGGCGGAGCCAAGTCGGCTCGTACGGACGGCGCGGGCCGCCACGTAGCCGGGGAAGGCCGGCACATCGGCGACGGCCCATCCCGGCGGAGCCGAGGGGGCGGCGCCGGTGCCCACGTACGTCAGGGCCGGGTTCCCGCCGAGGCCGATGCCGACTCCCTTGAGGTAGGCCTCCTTCCGGGACCAGCAGCGGGCCACCGCGGCGGGGCGCTCGCCGGCCGACAGCGCCGACAGCTCGGCGCGCTCGTCAGGATGGAGAACCCCCGCCAGTTCGGACACCAGTTGGGCGGCCAGCGCCGGGGCCGGCCGCTGCTCCACGTCCACGCCGACCGGACTGTCCGCGAAGGCCACCAGTACGGCGTCCCCCGCGTGCGACAGCGAGAAGTGCAGCGGTACGCCGGGCACGGCAGGGCGGCCGTGCGGCGCCCCGCAGCCGGGGCACGGCTCACGGAAGAAGCGCACCTGCGCCGGGTCCTGGCCGAGCCGGTCGCCCAGCAACTGCCGCAGCACGACGTGGGCGACCCGGTACTGGTCCCGGTCGGAAGCGCGCCTGATGCCCTGGAGCCGGGCCCGCTCGTCGCCGTCGAGCATCCCCTCCAACTCCCGCGCCCGATCCGCGTACAGGCTCACCCGCACCGCCCACAGCTCCGGTCCGGGCGAGCTGAGCCAGGGCGTGGCCGGGGCGTCCGGGCCGGGGGCCGGGTCCGGTACGGCCGTCATCCGCACGGGCGACCGGGGTAGTCGTCGCCTTCGGGGGCCCCGGCCTCGCGCATCCGGCACATGACCTCGCCGAGGAAGGTGTCGTCCACGTCCACGGGCATGTTGAACTCCCGGTCGAACACGAAGGAGTCACCCGCGCCCGCGTGCCAGATCACCCAGCGCGGCGGCACGGCGGGCGACTCCCACAGCGGCGAGAACCGTTCCAGCACACTGGTCTGACCACTAACGCCACTCACATCACTAACGCCACTCACACCGATCACAGCTTTCCCGCATCCGTCGTCGTCTGCTGTCCGTCGACAAAGGTCTCCACGACCTCGATCGCGCCGATCCGGGAGGGATCGACGTACCGCGGGTCGTCACCCAGGACGACCAGGTCGGCGCGCTTCCCCGGGGTGAGGCTGCCGGCGCTGTCGTCCCACCGGCAGGCGTACGCACCGGCGACCGTGTAGGCGCGCAGCGCCTCCTCGACGGTGACCGCCTCGCCGGGCCCGATCGCCCGCCCGGAGGCGGAGGCGCGCTCGACCATGAACTGGATCGCCCGCAGCGGGGCCCCATCGGTGACGGGCCGGTCCGAACTCCCCACGAGCGTCACCCCGTGGTCCAGGAACCCGCGCCCCCGGTACATCCAGGGCGCCCGCTCCTCTCCCATCACGTCCGCGTAGTCGTCCCCGAAGGAGTGGAGGAAGGTCGGCTGGACGACCGCGCTGACGCCCAGGCGTGCGAAGCGCGGGAGCTGGTCGGGGCGGATCAGCCCGGCGTGTTCGATCCGGTGCCGCGCGTCCGGGCGGGGCCGCAGCCGCTGCGCCTGCTCCAGCGCGTCGAGCGCGAGGTCGGCGGCGCGGTCCCCGATGGCGTGGACGGCGAGCTGCCAGCCGGCGAGGTGGCCGTCCACGATGAGCCGGGTGAGACGGTCGGGGTCGTCCTGGAGCTGACCGGTGTGGTCCGTGCCCGCGTACGGGGCGGTGAGCGCGGCGGTGCGCGCCATCATCCCGCCGTCGGTGTAGATCTTGAGCGCCCCCAACGACAGCCAGTCGTCGCCGAACCCGGTGCGCATGCCCAGGTCCAGAGCCCGGGGGATCCCGTCCTCCCGGTGCGCTTCGCGCGGCCGCAACGTATCGCCCGCGGGCATGAGCTGCACCCGCAGGGGCAGCCTCCCCTGGTCCCGCAGCAGCTGGTACGCACCGAGCTCCACCGGGCTGTGCCCGAGCAGCCCGCCCCCGATGCCCGCCTCGGCGACGGCGGTCACGCCTTCGGCGAGGCAGGTCCGGGCCGCGCGTTCGACGGCGTCGGCGATCTCGTCCTGCCCGTACGGCAGCCGGAGCCGCCGCGCGGCGGTCATGGCACCCTCGGCCAGAAACCCGTCCTGGTGTGGAACACCGGCGGGAAGCAGCCCCAGCACCGCGCTGTTCACGACACACCCGTGACCCGAGTCGTGCATCAGGAACACCTTGCGCCCACGGCTGACCGTATCCAGCTCGGCGGCCGTCAGGTGCCGCCCCAGAGCCCGCTGGTCGTAACCCATGACATCGACCCAGGCCCCGTCCCCACCCGCAGAACGGGAGACCGCCTCCGCCACCACGGCCAGCACGTCCTCGACCCGCTGGCACGGGGCGACGCTCGGGGTGCTCTGCTTCAGCCCGGTCCAGGCCAGGTGCACATGACTGTCGATGAACCCGGGCAGCAGGGTGGCACCCTGCAGATCGACGACCTCCCGAGCCGGCAACGAGGCGACATCCTCGTCGAGCCCCACGATCCGCCCCCGCCAGATCCCCAGCGTGTGGGCGACAGGACGATCCGGATCCATGGTGATGATGTTCGCGTTGGTCAGCCTCGAACACAGCATGCGTAGTCCGTCCGTTGCAGGGGCCCGTCAGACCGCCACAACGGGTTCCGGGCCGCGCACCAACAGCAGCCGGGTCCAACTTAGGTAAGGCTAACTGAATGCTCTTGGCCTGGTCAATGTGCGGGCTGTGGTACCCATCCGTGCTCGGCCACGACGGGAGTGGACCACGAGGGTGATCGGCACGTTCAGCTCCGGGCCTCCGCGGCTGGAACCAAGGTGCGGAGCTTCTCGCGGGTTTCCGGGTCGGTGGAGTAGACGATCGTTCCGATCATGCCCCGTGTCAGCAGCACCTTGTAGGTGTTGCGGACGAGGCGGTCGACGTCCTCGTCAGGAGTGGCCTTGGTGAAGGAAGGGTCCTTGGACGCGGTCCGGTCGACGACCCAACGGTCCGTGCGCCAGACGAGGTCCTGGCCCATGATCACCCCTGACCAGTCGTACTCGAAGCCCTGCGCGGTGTAGACACAGCCGACCTGCCCGAACCCCGCGGGGTCGGTGGCCCAGAGCGGTGCCGGAGGTGCACCGAGCAGGGAGCGGTCTCCGTACAGGTTCCAGGGCTTCGACCAGCCGCCGATGACGACGTCCGCAGGCAGTGACGTCATGGCCGGTGTGATCTTCGTCGTCCACTTCCAGCAGTACCCCGCCGACATTCGGGCCTCGAAGCCCTGGGTCCGCTGCTCCGACAGCAAGTCCTCCAGTTCCTGCGGACTGCCGGCCGTCAGCAGGCGCACCTTGCCGTCCGGCTCCCACACGGTGGGCGTGCTTCCTTCGAGGCCCAGCAGGTCCACCACCCAGCGGAGGTAGGCGTCGCTGCCGCCGCAGCGGAACTGGCTGTCCAGTTCGACCACCGTGCACTCCAGACCTTGCTCGGCGGCTGCCTCCCGGATCTCTTCCACGGTGCCCATCTCGCCGGGGCGTACCACCTGGTGCTGGTCCAGGAAGAACACAGGCACCCGGGCGGCGTCGATCAGCTCCGCCACCTGAGGGCGGCCGGTGCGCAGGGCGGCCTTGGTGTAGCGATTGGCGGAGGTCTTGCGCAGCCGGTGGGCCTCGTCGCAGACGAGAACGTCGAGATCGTTGGGTTCGGCGTCCATGAAGCTGTTGAAGTAGCTGAAGAGCTTCTGTACCTCGGGCTTGCGGGCTCCCGCGACCTTCCGCATCGTCTTGGTGAACGAGGCCGATCCGGTGGCGTGCAGGGCGGGCACCCCGCGCCGATAGAGGTCGCCCAGCAGGGACAAGGCGATCACGCTCTTGCCGGAGCCCGGACCACCGGCCACCACGATCACCTGCTTGTGGTTGGACCTCCGTGCCTTGCGGACCGCGGACATCACCGTCTCGTAGGCGAGCCGCTGCTCAGCCAGCAGGACGAACTGCTCCCGGTTGCGCACCTCTTCGGCAGCGACGGCCATCAGCTGCTTGGACGGCCTCACTTTGCCCTGGAGCAGGGCGTCGGCGGCTTCGGCGCCCGGCTTCGGCGCCAGCACCGAGCGCAAGTAGTCGAGGAAGGCCCCGCGCTGCTCACCGGTGAACATCCTGCCTCGACGGTCTTCCGTGACGCCCCGCAGCCCCGCCACGCCGAATTCGGTCGCGTTGTGCAGGTACGCCACGCCGGCGATCGAATCCGGTGCCTGGTCCAACGCCCCGTTGAACGACACCAGGTAGTCGCAGTAGCCCCGCACCTGCTCGATCGGGTTCAGGACGGGCTGCGGGTACGCGTCGATGCGGCACCGCAGGGGGTCGTCGTCCTCCGGGTAGGCGTTGCTCCACTGCTTGAGCTCGACCACCACGTACGACGGTCCGCCGGTAGCCGGATGCACGCCGGCCAGTACTACGTCCGCGCGCTTGCTCGTGAGCGGCAGTCCGTACTCCAGCAGCATCTCCACCTCGCCGAGCCCTGCTTCGACCAGCGCGTTGGTGAGCGCCGGGATGCTTCGGTCCCAGGAGCGCACCTCCGACGGGTGGGGCCTGTGGCGGTGCTTGTGCAGGAAGTTCTCACTCAGGAGGTCTGCCAGCCGTCCTTCGACGTGGGTGCGGGTGGCCAACGACGCCGCGGACTCACGGAATAGCAAGGAAATGCCCCCAGGCAGCACGAAGTAGCTCGTGCGGGTGGGGGCATTTCCTTCAGTTCCATGGAAGTGGAGCGGAAGCCCGGCGGGCCGCTGAGATGGTCATCGCAATCCTAGAACAGGAAGCGGATCATGTCCGCGGCGAGTCGGGTGGCGACCTCATGCCCGAAGCACCGACAGAGGAATTGGCTGAAACGGCGCTCTTTCCCGAAGCGTCCGGGTTGCTGATCCTGCCCATGAAGTGGTGGGCGAGGACAGTGCCAAGGGGGAGCCGTCATGTCCGAACCGCTGTACGTTCCCGTCCTGCCGACCCGGCCGCACGCCACGGCGGCCTATCGGGGCCTTTGGCCGGATGCTCAGAACGCCGTGATGCCGGTGTGGAGCCTTCCGCCTCGCCCCGGATTGTCGCGAACCGATCTGGCAACGGCCATCCGTAAGGACCTGGCCCTGGTGGTCCAAGCTCAGCGCTACCAACAGGCCTGGCTGGACGCGCCTTTCGCCGTCGACTCGGAGGTCGGCGTACTCGCAGAGCTGTTACGGGAGGCCAGCTCGCGGGGGCCGCTACGCCCAGTGACCGGGCCGGGCCGCCCAGCGGGCCAGCAGGCTGCGGCGCTTGCCATCGCTCGGGTGTCGGGCTACGGCCTCGGAATCCGAGTGACCGTTCCTGGAGAGTGGGGGAGTGGTACGACGGACGACGTACGCGACCTGCTGGCGCGAGCCGATCTCGCGGTCCAAGTGGACCTTCTCCTTGACCTCGGCACGGTACGAGCCGACCGGCCTGACGCGGTCAAGGAAGCACTGAGGGCCCTGGACGCACTCGTCCCCCTGGCCCCCTGGCGGACCGTGGCTCTGCTGAGCAGCGGTTTCCCCGAGGTGACCGCCGACGCTCTTGAGCGGGAGGCGTTCGAAGAACCGCGCATGGACTGGGGCATGTGGCGGGACATAGCGGCCAGCGGCCGTGCCTACCTGCCCATCCTCAGGTACGGCGATTACGGAATCCAGCCCGCGTCCGCCCTGGCCCGCGTCCCACGGGCGGCCGGGGGAGGGCCGCCTTGGGGCTGTCTCCGGTACACGACGGACCAATCGTTCGTCATCGCCAGAACGATGGCCCGCGGAGACGGCCGGGCGGCCCACAATCGGGCAGCTGCTCGACGGTTCCTCGAACTACCGGATTTCCGTGGCCCGGGAGCCAGCGGTGGCGAAGTCTGGCTGAGGAACTGTGCGCACGGCTCGGGCGGGGTCGGCACGTTCGGAACGTGGCTCACTGTCGGAAACATCCAGCACATGGCGTTCGCGGTCCGGAGCCTGTGACTCTGCGGGCAGGGTGGTGATGGCTCAGGCGCCGTGTGCACGCTTCGGCGAGCAGATCTCAGGTGGCTGATCCCGTGTTGAAGCGCACGGGTTCCCGCAAGGCTCTGCGTGCACCGTCGAAGTCGGCCAGCCGGGCCGCGACTGTAGCCACTGCGACCCGCTGTGGCAGCGCGGCCGAGAACTTCAGGCCGTTCACCGCCCGGTGATCGACGTCCGGCAGTACCAATACGGTGCCGCCGTCGGTCCCTTCGAGAGCGAGACGCCACATCTCGGGTGTCAGATCCTCCCGTAGCCGGACGCAGCAGTCCGTCGGGCGCTGAACGGGGTCGGCGATCGAGGGGAGTGTTGCCGCAAGGGTGGCATTCGCGCGGTAGCCGGCCCAAGTCCACCAGCGGACGTCATTTCCCAGACGCGTGACGAGAGACCCGGCGGGATGTACCAACTGCGGAGCGTCCTCTTCGCGCCATTCGGCAAGGCAGACCTCTGCCCGCCGAGTGAGAGACGCCAGGGGGGCTGAGCCAAGGAGCACCTCGCGCATCGCCCGCGTCAAGGCATAGGAAAGGCCGGCGAGAGACCCGCTCGTCCATTTGGCGATACCGCCGCTGTCGACCGGCTCGACGAAGACCCGCTTGCGGCCCCAATCGATGTACGTCACCTGCCAGCTGCGCCCTCCGAGGAGCAGCCGACGCGGTCCGGGCCTCTCCTCGGTCAGCACGGAAGGGTCGGTCTGGCCGATCTCGGTGCGCCCGGACAGCACCGTGAACTGCGGAGGTGCGGTGAAGGATGCGGTCAGCTCGATGAAATGCCGTCGCCCGAAACGCCGTTCCGCTTCGGGGCCGATGAACAGCATTCCGCCGTCCTCGTCGAGGAACCCCTCATCCAGCAGATGGCGCAGCACCGGAGCCGCCGAGCGGTCGAAGGGGGCGAGACCGTTCCACATCTCGTGCCACAACTGGTCACCGATCCGGTGCCGCTGGAGCGTGACGGCCAGGATCTGCTGCGCCACGAGGTGATGTGGCTGCGGTGGAGGGGTCACCGGCTCGACCCAGCCGCGTCCCCAGAGGAGTAGCAGCGCGGCGGCCTGCAAGAAGGTGTCTTTATCGGTGGCGAGGAGGAGACAGTTTCGCGTGCTTCCCGGGCGCCTGCCGGTGCGGCCGATGCGTTGGAGGAAGGAGGCCACCGTGCGGGGCGAGTCGATCTGGATGACGCGGTCCAAGTCGCCGACATCGATGCCCAACTCGAGAGTGGAGGTGGAGACGATCACGCAGTCGCGCGCCTCTGCGAAGGCCTGCTCGGACCGGGCCCTCTCCTCGGCGGACAGGGAGGCGTGAGAGAGGAACACCGTCACCTCGCGCGCCCGCAAGGCCGCCCCCAGCTCCTCCACCTGCCGCCTGGACTCGCAGAACACCAAGCGCTTCTCGCCACGATGCAGGGCAGCGATGATCTTGGACGCGTTGTCCAGCGAGCCCACGTAGTCCAGCTCCACCTCACCCGCGGGGGGTGCGCTCCGGGGGCTCGCGGGAGGGGCCGCGTCAGGCGCCGCTTCAGGAGTCGGCGCGACGGGGAGATCCGGTGCGATGACCTGCCCCGGACGCTTCCCCGCGCCCGATCCCTGCAGCCACGTGAGGAGCTGCTGAGGATTCCCGACCGTCGCAGACAGGCCGATTCGCTGGATGGGGTGACCAGTGACCTCCTCCAGCCGTTCCAGGACCGCCAGCAGGTGCCAGCCCCGGTCGTCACCCGCGAAGGCGTGCACCTCGTCCACCACGACCGCCCGGATGCCGCCCAGCAAGTGGGCGTGGTCGGTCTTCACCCCGATGAGCATCGCCTCCAGCGATTCGGGCGTGGTGAGCAGGATGTCGGGTGAGTCGGTGCGGATGCGCCTGCGCTGCGACTCCTTCGTGTCCCCGTGCCACAGTTCGGCGCGGCGGCCGAGCCATTGAGCGTACGAGTCGACGCGTGTGACCAGGTTGTTGAGCAGCGCCTTCAGCGGACACAGGTAGAGAACGGACGTCCCGGACCAGCCGTCTCGGGACATGGCCGAAAGGATCGGCAGACAGGCGGCCTCGGTCTTGCCCCCTGCCGTGGGCGCCAGGAGCACGGCATCTTCCCCGTCCATGAGGGGGTTGATCGCGGCCCGCTGCAGAGGCCGCAGGTCGGGCCACCCGAGGGTGTTCACCACGTGGTGGAGGATCACCGGGTCGAGCCGGTCCACGGGGTCCGGGTCGCGCGCGGTGACCGGCATGCCGTGCGAGTCTGCGCCGCCACCCGTCCCGGATCCGTCCATCACAGCTCCAGGTCGATGGCGTCGGCCGACCCCGAACCGGCGAGATTGCGTTCCACGTCAGTGAGCTCACTGCTCGCCACCGTGAGCCGGTAGTGCCGGCGCGGATCAAAGTCCTCGAACTGGTCCACGCGGTCTAGGACGTCACCGACCAGCTTCTTCAGGAACAGCCGTGGAGCCACACCCACCTTCCCCCCGAGCGCTCCGCCGACGGCACGCGCGAGGTCGCCGACGTACGCATCGTCGGCGAGGGCCTTGACGCGCTCGGGGGAGGAGGCCCCCTGCACGTACAGGTCCCGGATGGTCACCCCGAGATCGACCAGGGAGTCCTGGGTGAAGCCGGGCAGGCGCAGCTGGACCGCACGCGGATTGTCGAAGCGGGGGTCGGTCGTGAAATCGGTGGCCAGTCGCTGGGCGAGCGGAGCCAGACGCTGGACACCCTGCTGGCCGTCGTAGAAGGCCGGAGTGCCCGTGATCACGAGATAGAGACCGGGGAACCGGCCGGAGTGCACTTCGTCGATGAGTTGCCGAAGGGCGTTCAACGCCTTGTCCCGCGCATCCGAGCGGACCCGCTGAAGGGTCTCGACCTCGTCGAGGACGACGAACAGACCCTTGTGACCGGAGTCGCGCAGCACGGTCAGCAGCCCTTGAAGGAAACCGAACGCCCCGAAGTGGTCGAGGTCGCCGCGGACCCCCGCGGAGCGGCGGGCAGAGGCCGCCACATGGGGCTGTCCGCCAAGCCAGGCCAGGACGGCCGCCGCCGTTGCCTCGTCGCCCTGGGCGAGAGCCGATCGGTAGCCGCGCAGGGCCGTCGCGAAGGACGGGGCATGCCGGGACACTTCGGCCAGCCGCGCGGTCAGGAGCTTCTCGACCTCGTCCGGGAGTTCGTCCTCGCTCGCGCCGGCCGCGAGGACGTCCTCCTCCAGGGCGTAGAACCAGGCGTCGACGACCGGACGGAGCGCGCTGGGCGGGAAGCTGGGCGTGGCCAGCCGCTCGGTGAGGCGCCGGTAGACCGTCTCCAGTCTGTGCAGCGGCGTCTCGGTCTCCGAGATCTGGATCTCGGAAACGGCGAACCCCTTCCGCTTGGCCCGCTCACCCAGCCACCGGGTGAAGAAGGTCTTGCCGGACCCGTACTCACCCCGCACGGCCTTGAACACCGACCCCCCCGAAGCGACCCCGTCCAGCTCGGCGTCGAGCGCGGACTCGAACCGGTCGAGGCCCGTGGCCAGGAGGTCCAGTCCGCTCTCGGGTACGGCACCGCGCCGCAGGGCGTCGATGGCGGTTCGCCTGCGGGCAGCGGAGACAGAGGTGGGGCGAGGCTCGATCACCCCCTCAGTCTCCCATCCGGCCCGGCCTGCGCCCGCCGCCCGAGATCACTTCTGACGCAGGCTCCCGTACCCCAGATTGCTGGTCAGGTACGTGACGAACTCACTGCTCTTCGCAGTTTTGTCCGGACCCCAGCCGCGCTCCTGCTGGAAGCTCTCGAACTGCTCCAGGAGAGCGTTCCAGAGTGATTCCAGCTTCGCGGGAAGCGGGAACACGTCCTCGCGGGCCGCATTGTTCAGACGGTCCGGCCGGTTGAATACGGTGCCGACCAGATCGGTGGCTCCGAGCATGGCCAGGTAGAAATGAAGATTGGTGTACTGCGAGCGCGAGATCGGTTCGGGCCGAGCCTGCAGGAACTCGTCCACCTGTCGTTGTGCCTTGGACAGCCACAGGTAGACCGGCAGTTCGGTCTTCTCCGAGAAGACGCGCCGGTAGTCCGCGTCGGACTTCAGCAAGCTCGACGGACGGGCCCGTGCGTCATCGGGACGGCCGAGGGCCATGGCCATGACCGACTGTGCGAGCAGGGGAATGCTGATGATGCGATCGGTGGCCTTCCCCTGATTGCGGTAGAAGTTCTTCCGGCGGTCGTAGAACCACTCGTGCTCGAAGAAGTACGCCTCGATCTGACGCTGAATGTCGTCCGTGGCCCGCAGGGAGGCGACCGGTACCGACGTCTGGCGGTTGGTGGCCCGGATCACGGCGTCGCGGGCGGCCTGGTCCGCCGTGACGAGGATGCGCACCTGCACGAGCCGGCTGAACACGGCATCGGACGGATCGGTGCTGTACCGGTCGCTCAGCGTCTCGTGCAGGGTGTAGGACGTCTGGAGACCGTTGACGATCTGGACGTCCGACAGGCTGAGCCGCTTCCCGATGGACGTCGCCTGCGAGCAGACGATGGTGATGCCATTGTTCAGCCACCAGAATTCCGGGGCCTCCGGATTCAGGAGCGATGCGGTGATCTCACGGTTGACCTCGACGTTCCCCTGGTAGTCACGCACGTTCCAGTCGAAAATATGCGACTTGATCGTCCCGGAGGGATCGCTGAGGAAGTCGATGTAGTCCCCGAGGGCGACCAGTGCCACGTGGCTGGTGCCGTGCGTGATGCTCTCCATGTAGGGGAGCTCCAGCGTGTACGAGGGAAGCGTGCTCGCGCGCTTCCACAGTTCCGCCGGACCCAGGAACTCGACCTCACCGGTGGAGACGGCGAAGGCATTGCTGAACTGGGATTCCAGGAGCTTCGCCTTGGCCTGGACCTTGGCGTGCACCTCGCTCGCCTCACCGCGCGTCACGTAGGAGAACTTGATCAGCACCTTGGGGTGCCGCTTGAGCAGCCTCTGCAACGCGTCCTTGAAGAGCTTGAACCGCGCGATGAGGTCGTCCGAGTACAGGATGCTCAGGGCGGACTCGTCGGCCGAGAGATCGAGCAGCGTTGAGCAGGTCGAGGCCACCTTGTCCAGGGCGGTCTCGGAGAAGGCGGCAGTTTTCTTGGCCTGCACCAGCCACAAGGTCAGCTGGGTTCCCGATTCCACGTTCGTGGCGGCGGAGGAGTCGTGCAGGATGTCGCTGTCCTCGTGCAGGAGCCTGTTCCCGAGGAAGACGTAGACCCCGTCGAGACCGCCGTCGTCGGAGCCGCCCATGACTCCGGCTTCCACTTCCTCCTCGGACAGCCCGAATCCGTGCAGGGCGTGCTCGCAGGCAAAGCGCTCGAAGGCCGCGTCGAAGGACATGACGACGGTGCGGGAGTTCCGCCATTCCTCGACCATCTGGTCGATCAGGACGCGGTCATTGGCGCTCATGCATTCCTCGGATCATCAGTGCAGCTGCGTACGAGCCGTCAGCGTAGATCGAATTGCAGGCGAAGAAGAGCGATATTCAGCCGAAGAGTGCGACCGTCCGTCAGTGTTTCCAGTACCTGGACTCCGTCGTAGTTGAGCAACTGACGCAGAACCGCGGCGAAACCGTCGGCCCGGGCAGCCGGATAGTCGACGCGCTGCGCCACGGCAGTGACGGGAAGGGTTCCACCCGCGTCGAGGAGAGCGCGAACTGCCTTCTCCACCTTGTCCATTGGTGGTTTACGGGCGAGCAGGCCCACCTGATCGTTGAATGCCTCCGCGGCGAAGAGGGCCGAGACCAGGACATCGTCCGGTGACACGAGGGCCGGGGAGAGGAGAGCCTGCTCGTTCTCGCCGGCAGGCACCAGAGCGACGTCGAAGAGGGAGTCGTGGGTCTGGGCCAGCTCGGCCTGAGCCTTCGTCGGCCGCTGGCGCGCCTGCTTCTCCGGCAGTACGGGCGATGCGGAGGCCGGTACGGCGGCGCGGAGGGGCTGCTGGCCGTCCAGCAACCACCACGCCGGGCGCTGGTCACCCAGTTCTCGCCAGTCCGCCGGCGGAACCGCACCGAAGGGAAGGAAGGCGAGCACGGGGATGGTGAACTCACGCAGGGAAGCGCCTCCGTGATAGCCCGCCTTGAGCGCGGTGTAGCGCGAGTCGGCGTCCCAGAGGGCGACGATCGAACCACCGGGCTCGGGCCAAACCACCCGGGGTCCGGACAGGACGATCTCCGCATCTGCCAGCTGCCCGCCCGGTGGGCGGTGGCGGGCGGAATCCGGGGCGGATGCGTCCACCTTGACTCCACGACGGTCCACGACATGGCCGTGGTCGCTGGTCAGGATCACCGCCATGCCCTGGGCGGCGGCTACCCGCAGCAGATCACGCAGACGCCCTATCTCGTCGAGGTGCCACGCACCGTCGCCCAGCTTCTGTTCCTTGGAGAGCCGGTCGTCGATGGTGTTCAGCACCACGGCGACATGCGTCCGTCCGTCGCCGAGGGCTTCGGTGAGGGCCGGCCCGAAGGTGTCCCCCGAGCCCTCGGCCCGCAGCTCGTCCTTGTGGAAGACGGCAGCCGGCGCCCCTCCCCAGAAGGCATGTGCGGGGAAGAGCTTCTTCTCCTCCGCCTGCGTTCCCTTCGTCAGCTTTCCCGCGAACAAGGACGTACGGCAGACCGCGGTGAGCGTCGGTAGGGCCGCAGCCATCGCACGACGGCGCGGGACGCCCTCGCCCAGTGGATCGAATTCGGCCCAGGAGGTACGCAGTTCCTCGCCCAGCTCGCTGGCGATTGCCGCGCTCATTCCGTCCAGGACGAGCAAGAGCACGCGACGGTCGGCGCCGGCGCGCACGACGGGCTTCACGACCCGGTCGAGGAAGGTCTCCACCGTCAGCATCGAGCCGGGCTGGGTTCCGGCGGTGGTCCAGCCGGCCAGTGCACGGGCGAAGCCGCCGTCGATTTCGTGCCGTTTCCGGCGGACCTGCTCGCCGAGCTGGTCGTAGGCCGACTTCAGTGCGGGGTCCGGGTCGCCGCCCGCTTCCACGTGTTCCAGTGCCCGGTCCACCCACCCGGTCTCAACGGCATGGCGTTGCAGGGCGTCGGCCACGGTGTCCGAGCTGACGGCCGGGTCACCGGCCAGCCACTGGGCGAGCCGCTGCCCCATCCGGGCTCGCTCCACCCGCGCCCGGGCCTCCGGCCCGTCGGCCCGCTTGTGCTCGCCCAAGGCGCGAACGGCTTCCGAGACGGCAAGGGGCTGACCGGCCGAGAGTGCGCGACCCACCGCTGCGAAGCGTGCTTCCAGACCCGCTGCGAGCAACGCGCTGGTTTCGGCGGCGTGCTCCGCACCGAACTGGCGGACCAGTACGGAGGCCCGGTCCAGGACGGTGTCGCTGAGCCGCCGGGCTTCGCGGACATCCTCCGCGTCACCGGCGGTGCCACGGGAGGCAGAGGCAAGCAGCGCGGCGACGTACTCCTCGGCGGCCAGCCCGAACCGGGACACGATCAGGTCGAGCTCTTCCCCCTTGGCGAGGGGCTGCTCCCCGAACCACCGCTCCGCCCGCCCGCGGGCCCGGTAGGCGGTGGCGTCGGGCGTGCAGTGCACCCAAAGCGCCGCGCAGACGAGGCCGAAGGCCACGGCGTCCACACCGTGGTCTGCCTCGACCAGTGCGAGGAGTGCCCGTCCGGCGAGACCGGCCTGGTCCTCCTCACTGAGGAAGGCGGCCAGGCCCTCCCGCTCCGGGCGGCGCAGCCTCAACAGGAGTTCGGGCCCGCCGGCGGACAGGGACCAGCCGAACAGGGTGTGCGTGTCCAGCGTGTCGCTGCCCGGTGCCCGGCCCGCGGACTCCGTCTCGTCGTCGTACCGGCCCAGCCGCAGCCGGCGCAGGGACAGGGCGGACAGCGCGGTGCGCCGCGAGAGCATGCCGCCGGCGACGGGCGGCCAGCCGCCGCCCTTGGGCGGGGTGGCGTCGAGCAGGGCCTCCGCGGCCCAGTTGGACTCCTTGAGCCGGGGGTCGACCTGCTGCGCGCGGAAGGCGTCGCGGACCACGTCCCAGCTGTCGACGGTGTCGATGCGCCGCTTGTGCGCCCGGGCCAGGATCGCGGGGTCCAGCTCGTTCTGCTCGCGGTCGGTCAGGACGACCAGTACGGCCGGTCCGGGCACCGTGCCGCCGAGGTGGCCGAGCAGCAGCTCGTGCACGGCGAGCGGCGAGGGCGCGGGTGCGATACGGGCGCTCAGCCCGTCACCCCAAGCGGGCTCGGCGGGGCCGTCCCACTGGGGGGCCGAGCGGAGCAGCACGGCACGGCGCCGGCCGTCCCCGCTCAGCGACCGGGCGAGGGAGCTCTGGGAGGAGAGGTACTGCGTGACGGTCGAGAGGTTCAGCCGTGCGGCAACCGTCGGGGAGGCGACGCTCATCGGCCGACGACCCGCCAGGTGATCTCGACGGTCGCACCGGGCTCGGCGACGGCCAACTCGGCCAGCTCCGCCTGGAGCTCGGCCACCGCGCGCGAGGCCGTCGTGGTGCGTGCGCCGCTGGTGCGCTGCTTCTGCGACGGGGCGGGTGACACCGGCAGCGTCGGGTCGTGGGGAACCCGGGGATCGCGGGTGGCCGTGTCCAGCGAAATGTCGGAGGGCCCGGGAGGCGCGGGCGCGGGAGCCGGCTGAGGAACGGACACGGCCCGGTTCCGCTTCACCAGCGCCAGGACTTCGCGCTGGGTCCGTACGAGCGCTTCCTCCAGCTTGTTCGTCGGCGCCTGATGACCGCCGGCCGTATTGCGGAGCGAGTCGAGGAGCGCCAGCCCCTCCGGACCTTCGGCCGAGGCGAGCTCCAGGGTGCTCCAGGAGGTCACGCCGAGAGCGTCGGCAACCTTCTTGGCCTGCTTGACCGAGATCCCATACTGCTCGGCCGTTGCCTTGCCGAGGTCGAAGCGTGCGAGGGTCTCCACCCGCTTCTTCGCCCCTGCCGCTCCCTGCCCTGTGGTGTCGGTCAGAGCCTTGAGCAGCTCCTGCGCCCCACGGGCGACGGCGAGGCGGCCGGTCTCGCCGGTCTGGTCGAGGTGCAGGAAGCCCGCGTGCTCGTCCAGCCGTGCCACCAGGGAGTCCGCCACCTCCTCGAAGCCCTTTGCCTGGCTGTTGATCTGCCGGGCGAACTGGTTGACGATGCGCCCGCGACGCAGGGTGGGCGCAGAGTCTCCGAAGATGGCGACGTACCGCTGCCGGGCCGCCTCCCAGTCCTCTTCGGAAGGCAGCGGCTGGCTGCGCAGGGCGTCGCGGTCCTTGATCTGGGCGAGCTCCGGCGCCGGGTCGAGCGGCGTTCCTTCGCGCACCCACACCCGGTCGTCCATCTCGGCGAAGGCCGCCACGACGAGCCGTACGAGGAAGTCGGGCAGCCCGCGGGGAGCGGGCTGGTCGGTCCAGTCGGAGAGCGTGATCAGGGTGAGGTCACCCGTGACGCCCTTCTCCCGGGCGAGCTGACGGAAGTGATCGGCCCAGTACGGGGACAGCTCGAAGTACGCCTCCTTCTGCTGCCCCAGGCGCAGCGGCCCGGCGACCCTCTTCATCAGCGACCGGTCACCGGCCGGCACCTCGGCGCGGCCGTCGCGGGCCTCGGCCGCGGCGCGGACGTGGGTGAAGACCCTCTTGGCGTCGGCGGGCTTGAGGACCGTCCCGGTGTTGTCGGGGTCGAGGTTCGGGTGGTCGGGGAACTGCGTCGCGAGCAGCTTGCCGGCGATGTGCCGGATGCCGTCGCGCAGCGACTGCCCGAAGGAGAGGGTGAGCCCGTCGACCTCGCGCAGCGACTCCAGGTGGTCGCCGAAGCCCAGTTCCACGTCCGCGGGCTTCTTCTCGGCCAGGCCGTAGGCCTGCTTGAAGGCGGCCTTGACGTTCTTGAGCAGGGACTCGCGCTGGGTCTCCAGGAGGCCCTTGGCGCGGGCGCGGTTGTCGGCGTTCAGATGGCCCGCGTACTGGCTGTCGAACCGCTGATCGTCGGCGAGGGCCTTGTCGATGACCACGAGCCGGCAGAAGTCCGCGTACCGCTGGCTGGAGAGGTGGGTGGGCAGCCAGGCGACGGTCCGCGACCGCTCGCCCTGCTGCTTCTCCCGCAGGCGCCGGATGCGGTTGGCGTCCTCGACGGGGCCGTACTCGCCGTCGTCGAAGGGGAGGTCGATGGCGATGCGCCAGCGGCCGTCCTCGCGGGGCATCAGGTCGTGGTCGGGCAGCTCGTCCTCGTCGGCCATGTTCCCGAAGATCACCTCGACGGCGCGGTTCGTGCCGAGCCAGACGAAGTTCAGCTCGTCGACCAACTGGCCCTGGGTGACGTCGAGTTCCTCGGCGAGCAGTCGCTTGGCGAGGGCGAGGCGGTTACCGGGGTTGTTGTTGACGTTCGCGTTGGCGATGACCGAGTCCACGTCGACACCGGAGAGCTCCAGGCGGACGCCCGGGTTGGTGTCGGTACCGGTCTCCTTGATCTCCGGGAAGCGGCCCGCCCAGTCGGCGACCTTGTTCTTCAGGATGCCGTACTCGCGGCCGGGGATCGGGGCGACGACCGAACCGTAGTTGAGCGCGGAGAGGCGGCGGATCGTCAGGTCCGCGAGGGCGGGAACGCTCGGCGCGAGCGCGGAGAGCAGCAGGGTGCCGATGATCCGGTTGTCGCCGACGAAGGTCTTCACCCGGCCCCGGAGCTCGGCGTCCGTGATGCTCTCCGGCCGGTGCGTGTACTGCTCGATGTCCTCCTCCGACACGTTGTACGTGGCGAGGAGGAACGGGCGCAGCTTCGTCCGGTACAGCTTGTCGGCGGCCTCGAAGACCACTTTGAGGCTGTCCGTGAACGGCTTGTCGCCGCCTGCGGTGATCAGCGGATACAGGTCCCCGACCGGGATCAGGTCACCGAGCCGGAGCTCGTGGCGGTGATCGGCGAGGAGCTGTCCCATGAGCTTCATGCCGGTGCGGTTGCGCTGGAGCGCGGAGGAGACGTGGACGAGGGTGTCCATGAAGGCGGGGGAGAAGGGATAGGTGAGCCGGAAGCTCTCCTCATCGGCCCCGACGCCGTCGGCCCCGCGGTCGGAGCCGAGGAGGGTGTCCCACACCTCCTGGCGGACCTTACGGGTCTTCTCGAACTCCGCGGTGATGAGTGCGGCCGACTTCCCGCCGTCGTCCTTGGGCTGAAGCAGACGGGCATGCGCGACCTGGGGGAGGTTGCGGTCCTCCAGGGTGATCTTGTCGAACCTGCCGGAGGCCTGGTTCAGGGTGTCCTGGATGGAGGACTCGGCCGCCCCGGACAGCTCTTCGCCGACCAGCTCGCGCAGGTCGCGCTGGCGGGCGATGAACGACACGATCGGGATGGCGCGGCGAGCGTCGGCGCCCTCGACGAAGTTGGTGATCTTGCCGGCTTCGCGGGCCACGAACTTCTGGTCGTGGATGAGCGTGGCCAGCCACAGGATGAGCTCGTCGAGGAAGAGGATGAGCCCGTCGTAGCCGAGGGACTTCGCGTGCTCGGCGATGACCGACAGGCCGGCGTCGAGCGAGATGAAGCCGTGCTCGTTCTCGGTGGCGTTCTGCGTGAAGCCGGGGAGGAGGTTGGTGCTGGCGTCCTGGACCAGCCGGGCGCGCAGCTCCACCGGGGTGGCGGGAGCGACGAGGTTGAGCGCATACCCGGCCTCGTGGATCTCCTCGGCGGCGAGCGCGGTGTCGAGGAGGGCGGACGTCCAGGCGAAGGACTCGCCCCACTCGTCGTCTTCGTCCGCGGCGCCGCCAACGGTGGCGAGGCCCTTGATGACGGGCTCGTCGCCCATCCGCTCGCGCATGGCGTGGATGTCGGCGAAGAGGGAGTCCGTCCGGTAGACGCGGGGAGTCGGCGCCTCGGGGTGCAGCTTCTTGACGTGGCTCACGTACTTGCCGAGGACCCGCTGCTCCAGGGCCTTCGCGCCGAGCATGTGGTACGGCACGAGCAGGAACTTCTTGCCGTCCTCGGTCAGCCACTCGTGCTTGGTGAGCACGGAGTCGAAGTCGGAGCGGGTGTGGGCGGCCGGGCTGCCGCTGAGGAGGGCGTGCAGCACGGCCATGAAGTGCGACTTACCGGAACCGAAGGAACCGTGGAGGTACGCGGCCTTGGAGGTGTGCCCGTCGAGGGAGGCCTTGATGAGGCCGAGGGCCTCGTCGAAGTTCTCCAGCAGCCGTTCCGTGACGACGTAGTCCCTGAGCGCGAGCTCGGCACCCTCGGGGGTGGTGGCCTCGGACAGCTGAAGGACGAAGTCGGACGTGGAGATCGACTCCTTGATGTTGATCACATCGCGGAGGAGGGGCGGCTGCTGGGCCATTTGTCGTCTCGCTCACCTTCTGACGGCTCGCGCCGCCGCTGTCCGTGCCGTGCCGGTACCGGGTCAAGGTTCTTCAAACATTGTCCGGCATCGGTGCTGGTTGCCGAGCCGATGGGAGAAAAATCCCACGTCTCAGGATGACAGTCGGTACTCACAGTGGCGGGGCGCGGTGGTGAGGCGAGGCGGGTCAGCGGCTCAGAGGGGCGTGCGGCTGCGGGCGTTCACCTCCGCGAGGCGGGCACGGAGTGCTTCGGGTGCGCTGACGGGCTCGGTGTCTTCCGGGTCCGCGTCCCACTCCCGGCCGCCGGTGAGGGGGCGGAGCCGGAGGTGCGGACCGAGGCGGTCGGTGACGATGCCGAGGCGGTTGCGGCGGGTGTCGCGGACGGTGTCGCCGATGGCGGGACCGGGGCGGCCGTCGTCTGCCGCAGTCACCGGGAGGCCCCCTTCGTGATCACGGCCGCGAGGGCGTGGGCCACGGGCGCGGAGCAGAGCCCGAGGTGGACGAGGGCGTAGCGGGAGTCCTCGGCCCAGGGAGTACGGATGTCCATGGCGGGCAGCTGGATCCCGGCCCGGCGGAGGGCGACGGCGAGGGCGTCGCGGGCGTCCAGGGCCTCCTTGATCTTGCGCTGGGCGGGGGTGGCGGGGCGCGGGGTGGTCATGGAGGTCTCCTTGGGGTGGCCGTGCTGCGGATTCCCGGACCGGGAGGCGTCGGCTGGCTTACGGTGCGTAGTCCGGGCACTACGAGCATGGATCCGCAGGAGGCCGGCGACACCGTGGGCGGGGTTCTGTTCCCCGGCCCGTGGCGGTAGTTCCACACCTTCCACGGAGTTCAGGGGAGGAGCCGCGATGCCGCCACGGCGGGTCGTGACGGGCCGGAGCCAGGAGCCGCGACAGCGGTTCGCGGAGGAGCTGCGGCTGCTGCGGACGGGGAGCGGGGCGAGCCTGCGGCAGCTGGGGGAGCGGCTGGGGTGGGACTGGTCGCTGTTCGGGAAGATGGAGAAGGGGGAGACCCTGGGCGGTCCGGAGGTCGTGCAGGCGCTGGATCAGCATTACGGGACGTCGGGGATGTTGCTGGTGCTGTGGGAGCTGGCGTCTGGGGACAAGACGCAGTTCAAGGAGCAGTACCGGCGGTACATGACCCTTGAGGCTGAGGCGGTGAGCCTGTGGCATTTCGCGGTGAGCGTGCTGCCGGGCTTGCTCCAAACACAGGGATACGCACGTGAGTTGCTGGCTGCGGGTGGCTTGAGTGGAGATGAGCTGATGCAGCAGGTGGAGGCGCGGATGGGGCGCCGGGAACTGTTGGAAGGTGACGGGGCGCCGCCGTTCAGGACGATTCTGTCGGAGGCGGTGTTGAGGACGGCTTTACGGGACGGGCGGGCGTGGCAGGAGCAACTGGAGCATGTGATCGAGATGTCTGACCGCCCGAACGTGACCATGCACGTGCTGCCGTTCAGTGCTGGCCCGTGTGGCCTGGATAGCACTGCCATGATGTTTCTGCGGCTGACCGATGGGCGTACGGTGGCGTATACGGAGAACGCCTACCGAGGTGAACTCATCGAGGACAACAGGCCGGTTGAGCGTCTGCAGCGCGCTTACGATGCGGTGCGTGACCTGGCACTCTCCCCGGCCGAGTCGCGGAAGTTCATCCTGGGCATGTTGGAGGAAGTACCGTGCGACCCATCGACCTGAGCGGCGCGACCTGGCGCAAGAGCTCGCGTAGCAACTCGGACGGCGGCGAGTGCGTCGAGGTCTCCGACGACTTCGGCAGCGTCGTCCCGGTGCGGGACAGCAAACACCCGCACGGTCCGGTGCTCGTGTTCCCGGCGGATGGCTGGTCGGCCTTCGTCACCGCAGTCAAGGGTGACCACCTGCCCCGTTGAGGATCGACTACGACCGAACGGCCTCCGAGAACCGTTGGTTCTCGGAGGCCGTTTGAGTTGCCGGTGGCTCTACTTCTTGGTGGTGCGGCGGCCTCGCGCAGCTGCGGCCGGACGCCAGGCGCGCAGATCGGCGTCGGTCAGGCCGTGCTCGCCCTGCACCATCTGCCGGTCACCCCTGAAGAACGCGGCCGGTGAGGCGCCGAAGTTCGCGTCGAACTCGTCGTGCCACTGCTCAAGCCAGGGCTGGAGTTCCAGCAGCCCGGCGAGGAACGGGGTCAGCTCCTCGGAGGTCAGCGCCTCGTGGGAGGCGATGTACGCGTCGAGGGCGTACGCCTGCTCCCGGTGGTCCCAGCCGGCCCAGCCGTAGAGGTCGGGCGTGGGGGTGTTGGTCTGCGCGTACGAGATGAACCGCTCCTTGGGCACGTCGAGCTTGCCGCGCGCCTTCCAGTAGGAGGGCCGCAGGAAGTCCGCCGAGGTGTACTTCGGCGGTACGGGGATGCCGTCCCGGATCTTCCGCTTGGCCGGCTCGTCCGGGGCGGCGTCCTCCTGGCGCTGGCGGTCCCAGACGTCTTCCCAGTCCTCACGCTTCTTCAGCCCGGTGGGCTTGTAGCGCAGGGCGGGCAGGAATGGCACATGCTCGTCGGTCATGAGCTCGGCGACGACGGTAGGCAGTTCCTTGCGGGGCGCGTAGATCTTGGCGACGGAGACGAAGTCCTCGTCGCGCGACAGGCTGTCGGTGAGCCGAGAGAGGCTGACGAGCGCGGGCAGCCCGTTCTCATCGAACCAGTGATCCCGGTTCTCGATCCGGTCGAGCAACCAGGACCGCAGTGCCTTCTCCTGAAGCGCGTCCCATCCCTCGGTGGCCCACCGCCGCTTGTACTCCGGCCGCTCGATCATCCCGATGGCCCGGCTCGACTCGATGGCGTCAATGCGCTTCTGGACTACCTCGCGGTACGGAGCGGGCCAGTGGGTGGGGATCTCAGTGATGGGCGTGGAGCCGTGTCGCTTGAACCACTCGTCGCTGGCTTCGCCTACGGCGATCCGACGGGCAAGAACAATCTCGAATGCGCGCTCGCCCAGGGCGAGTTCGGGAATGCTGATTGTCTCCGATTTCTCGGAGACGCGCAGGTCCTCGGTGTGCAGGTTGTAGAGCGAATACACCTGCCAGTCCAGCTCCTCCTGAAGTGCGATCATCCGGGCGCGGATGGAGTGCCAGGTGTCGCGGGCCTTGCGGAGGTCAAGAGGGGTGGGAGTGGCCTCGCTAGCGAGGGTGGAGGGGTGGCTGGCTGTCAGTCGCTGGGTGTGACTGTCGATGGCCGTCGCCAGGGCCGTGGGGTAGGAGCCAGGCAGGGGGAATTCCTGCAACTTGGTCCCCGTGAACTCAAAAGTCCAGGACCACGGCTGATCGGATTGGCCACCGCCGGACTCAGGACTACCGCCCTTGGGATAGCTCACCATCCTGAGCCAGAAGCCAGCGGTAGAACTGTTGAGCAGACCGAGCAGCCGCAAGTGCTCCTCTTCGCTGGCTCCCTCCCGCAGCTTGATTACCGGCGCATGACGGTTGAAGACACTGCCTCCGCGATCGAGGACGAAGTGGTTCTGTGTAGCCACGAATGCAAACATGATGGAGAGCGGAGTCCGATATGCAGAGGCCGTGTACTGCATGTAGTCCCACCACTGAAGACCAGCTGCGGCCATGTCCCCTTGGAACGTGCCACGCTCTTCCAGCGAGCGCCGCATGGGCCACAACTCTCGGATGAGGCCGGTCGTGTCGAAGCCGGGGGTGTAAGGGAACCAGATGGCCTCTGAGGGCCTAGCGCACCAGTCTCTAACCACGTCACCGGTCATGAACGGTCGCAGGCCACGACGATCCGCATACGTCCGATAGGAGGTGCGCATGGGTCGGAGGTAGGCGCTGTCTGCCCCGACTCGAACGGCTCGCCCGATCGGCGGCTCGATGGCTGCCTTCATCCTTTGCTTGCTGGCGTTACTGAGCAGCTCAAGCATCTCAAGGCCACCGTCGGTCAGAATCCACGGCTGCTTACCAAAATGCCGCCCGCGCTCCAAGTCGTCCACCGAGACCCACTGGCTGACGGACCCTGGGTCGTCGATCTGCTTCACGATTGCGTTCCAAACAAGCCCGTCCTCACCCTTCTCTGGCGCTGCAGGCTCACCTTGAACACTTCGTACAGTACGGATAGTTCCCGAGCGTCCACTGCCGCCTTGCCGCTGACCAATCAGGATGACTGTGGGGGTTCCGTGCCCTGGAATGTAGGCACCAGAGGTGTCGATAACCTCCGTCAGCTCCACCTCATGACCGAAGTACGTTTCGATCAGTCGGGTTCCGAACTCGCGCTTCATGAAAGAACTTGCAGTAATCTGGCCGACTTTCCCGTACCCGCGGCCGTCGGGCCCGCCCTGCTTGACAAGCTCGAAGAATCTTTGCGCAAAGGGGACCGACAAGGCGTAGGTTCCCGCGCAAGCGTCATACAGGTCCCGGTACAGCTCGTTGAGCTTCTTGTCCTTCACCTGGATGTACGGCGGATTGCCGACCACTACGTGGTATCGCCCCTGCCGCAGAATCTCCGGGTGCTCGTGCACGTCCTCCGTGATGTATTTGAACTCGGCGAGCTCGTCCATGTCTTCGGTTGCCGAACCGTCGAACAGGTTGCCCTGCCGATGCCGGTGCTTGATGAGCGAGTCGCCCACCGCCAGGTGAAGTGGCCACTCGTACTGCGCAGCCTCTGTCATTGACCGGACCCCGCTCGCCGCCATAGCCGCCACCAGCAGCCGGAATCGCGCGATGGCCACCGCGAACGGGTTCAGATCGACACCGTGCACCGAATCCAGTGCAGCCCGTACCCGCGCGTGTACATCCTTGCCCGGCTGGTCCTCGCCCCACAGCCGCAGCAGACGCCTGAACGCGCCCAGCACAAAGTGACCCGACCCGCACGTCGGGTCGATCATCTTCAGGCCCTCGTAGCCGAACTCGCGGACCGCCGGGTCCATGGTCCGGTCGAGGATGAACTCCTCCACGAACTCCGGGGTCTGGAGGAGTGCGTAGGTCTTGCGGGCTGCCTCGCTGAGGTCCTGGTACAAGTCGCCCAGGAAGCGGGTGTCCCATCCCTCCGTGCCGTCTTCGTTCAGCTTGTCCGTGAAGTCGTGGATCAGGACGCCTGCTTCATCCCGCTCGCGCCAGAACGCGATCAGTTCGCGCGCCCCGTCGTGCGACAGCGGGATCTGGAACAGCGGGTTGTGCTTGCGGTCGAACAGCAGGCGGCCCGCCTGGCCGGCTCCCAGGTCCGCGAATGCGCGCTCCAGCCAGCCGCGGAACGTCGGGTCGGCGTCCTTCGCCACGTACTCCTCGTACCGGGCCAGAGCCAGGTCACGACGATCCGGGTCCGGGGCCGTCAGGTACGGCTCCGGGATGAGTTCGTTGTCCTCGCAGAAGCGGACGAAGACCGTGCCCAGGACCCACGCCACCGCGACCTGGGTGACACGCTCGTCCAGCCAGGAGTTCCACGTCGCCGCCGTGCGGCCCAGCTTGCGGGCCTGATCGTACTCGGCGCGCAGGCGCGTGCCTACCTCCTCAACAGCCTTCACCTGCTTGCCGAGGTCCGTCTCGACCGCTTTGACCTGCTGCTTCAGGTCGTTCAACAAGGCCTTGCGGTCGATCACTTGGTGTCTCCCTCGGTGTTGTCCGTCACTGCTGTCCTGCTCGTACTCGCGTCTTCGACCCACGAGTTCGGAAGTTCGATCCACTCACCCAGGCCGGCCTGGTACGCCACGGCGACCTGGCCCAGCTTCGGCTCCGCCGCCGGTTCGCGCTGCGGGACCAGGAGCCACAGGCCGCGGCCGCCCTGGCGGGCCGCCTCCGCCAACCGGTCCAGGACGCCCATCGCGTCGTAGCGGGCGAAGACCGCCGCCTCCGTCAGGAGGACCGGGCCGGAGCCCGCCGTGCGGTCCAGCAGGCTGCGTACCTGCGGTTCCACCGCTCCCCATGCCGTCCGCGCGTACTCCGCGAACTTCACCGCTCCCCGCGAGCCCGCCTCCGCGACGTCCGCCTTGAGTAGGGTCTCCCACGTCGGCTTCGACCCCTCCGGGGCCAGCGCGTGCATCGCCTCCAGGAAGAGGGCCGTCACCGAGACGACCTGGGCGTCGGTGGGGGCCGCGCTCAGTGCCCGTACAGCTTCCTCCGGGCGGTGCTGGTGCACCGTAAGGACGCGGTAGCCGTCCCGTCGGGCCGACGCCGCCAGGCGTTCCTTCGCGCGGACCGCGCCCGCCAGCGCGGGGTCGTCCGCGTAGCGGGTCACCGCACCCACATCGGTGGCCTGGCGCCACGCGCCCGTCGTCAGGTAGCTGGAGGCGCTGTCCATCCTCGTCGGGAGGTAGCGCAGGGTCTTGGTGTCCTCGCGGGTGGAGAGAGTGAGGTCGAAGCCCGCGTCGCGGAGGGCCTTCGTCAGGGGGCCGGCGGTCGGGAGTTCGTGGGTGACTCCGCCCCGGGAGTCCGGGAGGACCAGCTCCGGGAAGCGGGCCCGTACGCGCTCGTGGACGTCCTCGCCCGTCACGCCTGGCTGGCGGGCCTCCGGGACGCCGGGGATCAGGCGAACCAGGCCGGCCTGGGTCAGGCGCAGGGCCCGGACCAGGGAGAGGTCGCGCGGGTAGATCTCCAGGCGCGGGGTCGACGCTGCATTGAGGGAGGCGGCCGCCGCCAGTTCCACCAGGCGGCGTTCGTCCCACTCCACCGAGCCGGGGGGCGGGGTGAGGGAGCCGAGCTCGCTCAGGACCGTCGTCGCCGTCGGCAGGGTTTCCAGGCGGGAGAGGCGGTCTGCCGTCTTGCCCAGGCGGGTGGCGTAGTCCAGGAGGCCGGGGGCCGTCGGGGTGTCGGGGGCGTCGTCCTCTCGGACGTCCAGGGCCAACAGGCCCGCACCCAGGGCCTCCTCCGTGGCCTTGCGGTTCGGCTGGTGCTGGAACTCCGCTTCCTCTGGCTCCAGTTGCTCCACCTCCACCACTGCCCGTACGGCGGCCAGCGCCAGTGCCCGACGCTGCTCGCGCTCGGACAGCTGGGTGCCGCGCCGCACCGCGAGGGCGTCGGCGATCTCGGCCGCGGAGGCCACCCGGCCCAGGTCGGTCAGGAGGTCCATGATCTCGGCGCGCAGGGCCTTCACCGCGGGGTGCTTCTTCCAGCGCTTGCGCTCCTCCTTGAGGAGCTGCGGGATCCGGCCAGCTGAGAGGCCGAGTGCGTCCGCCACGTCCTTCTGCTTGGGCCAGACTCCGATGTCGGGGAGGTCACCCGCAGCGTTCGGGAGGCGCAGGACCAGGCGGACCGTCTCGACCTTGTTGTGGTTGGAGCGGTTGTTGTTGAGCTCCGGGACGAAGATCGTGGCGAGGGTGTCCAGGCTGACCGAGCGGAGGGCCGCGTCGGTGAGGCCTCCCGCGGTCGTGCCCGCCGCCAGGGTGCCGAGCAGCGCGGACTCCGTGGCCGACAGCTGCGCCAGTTCCTCCTTGGCCTCCGCCCGGCCCCTCGGGGTGAGCGGTGAGATCGGGGTCTCGCGCAGGCGGTCGCCCCACTCGCGCTGGCGGCGCTGGACCTCACTGCGGGTCTTCGCGCCCAGGCCGGGTTGGTTGAGGAGCTTGCGGCGGCTGTAGTCGAGGAGTTCGCCGACCGTGGTGACGCCCAGGCCGTACAGGAAGGCCTCGGCGGCCGGGGTCAGGCCGGCAGCCGACAGGTGGGTGTCGCGGGTGACCTCCGCCGCGAGCTGCTCGCGCTGCTGCTCTGCCGTGAGGGGTTCGGCGTCCGCGATACCTGGCTGGGGCGTCGCGGAGGCAGCCTCCGCCGGCTCCGGGTGGCGGGAACGGTGGCTGGACGGGACCGTCTGCGAGGCGTCGAGGAAGATCTTCTTCCAGGCGTCCCGCATCGGCTTCAGTTCCGGGTAGCGGCGGGTGGCATCCCGGTGCAGGGCCTTCTGGAAGAAGGTGACCAGGCCGTCACGCACACCCGGTTCGAAGGCGTCCTTCGCGATGGTGGGGTACGGGTGCTCCTTCTGGTCCGTCATCCGGGGCAGCACCGAGCCGTCGCCCCACTTGGGCAGCTCGCCCGAAGCCATTTGGTGCAGGGTGACCGCCACCGCGTACCGCTCGGCGTGCGAGTCGTACGCGGTCCGGGTCAGCGTTCCGATGAACGGGTCGAGGTAGCCCTCTGTACCCGCCTCGTAGTCCTTCGCCGGATAGCCCGCCAGCGAGAAGTCGATGAGGACCAGCTCGCGGGTGCGGTTCGGGCGGATGCGGATGGCGATGTTGTCCGGCTTGATGTCGCGGTGCCAGACGCTCTCGCCCTCCAGGAAGTCGACGGCGCCGAACAGGTAGTCGCCGTACGCCTCCAGCTGGTCGATCTGGAGCCGGCCGCTCTCGCGCAGCTGGCGGGCGACCGTCTCCTCTCGGCGCCGGGTGCGGCCCGTGGGGGTCTCGCCGCTCTCGGCGCCGGGCTCGTCGCGCTCGTCGCCCACGTACTCCAGGACCAGGACGGTACGGCCGGCGATCCGCAGCGGCTCCGGCTCCACGAGCCGGATGATGCGGGAGTCGGCACGCAGTCGGCCCATGACCTCGGCCTCGTGGGCGAGGATCTCGCCACGGTTGTCGGAGAGCGCCACCTTCAGGACGGCCAGCGGACGCGTCTTGCGCGCCTCGGCCTCCCGGTCGCGTACGAGGAAGGCGCGGCTGGTCGAGCCCGTGCCCAAGCGGCGGCGGACCTCCCAGCGGCCATCCAGCACGTCGCCCGCGACGGCTTCGAGAGGATCCTTCTCGGGGGTTTCCGAAGTCGGCGGAGCAGCCGGGGTGGTGAGGGTGTCCTCGACGAACTCCAGCATCTCCAGGAACTCGTCGATGGTGGACAGGCGTTGCTCGGGCCGGTAGGCGGTGGCGGCCTGCACCAGATCGTCGATGTCCTCCGAGAGGCCGTCGACGAGGGAGCTGGGGCGCAGCCCCTCGCCCGCCTCCAGGCGGGTCAGCAGTTCCGCCTGGCTCGCGGCCGGGGCCTTGCCCGTCACGAGGAGGTAGGTCAGGACGCCGAGGCCGTACACGTCCAGGTACACCGGGTCGGCGTTGAGGGCGGTCAGCTCGGGAGCCAGGTACGGGTCGGAACCCTCCGCCAGGTGCATCGCGGACAGCGCGGTCGGGGCGAACCGGGTCATGCCCTGACCCGAGCTGCCGGTACCGCTGCGCTGCGTGGCGATCTGCCAGTCGGAGATCTGCAGGTGCGGGGAGAGCCAGGCGGCCTCCTCGCCGATGCTCTGCCCCTGGCGCCCCCGGGGGCGCGGCATCACGTGCACGGACCGGGCGGCCAGTGCCCGGTGGTGGATGAGGCTGGAGTGGGCGGAGCGCATCGTCTCGGCCAGCTGCCGTACGAGGGCCATGCGGCCGAGGATGTCGAGCTTCTCCCCGTGCTGGAGGAGGTACTCGTCCAGGCGCAGGGTCTGCGGGTGGTAGTCGAAGATCAGCGCCGGGCCCGCCGAGTGCCCGGACGGGTCGTACTGCTTGAGCTGGACGACGCCGGGGTGGCGGAAGCGGCGCAGTACGGCCGCTTCGCGTCGGGCGGCGCTCTCCACGGACTGCCGGATCGTGGCGTCCGAGCCGCGCTCGCGCAGGTAGATGCGGACGCGCGCGGTCTCGGGCAGCTCGCTGTGCTCGGCCAGGTAGTCGGCCCAGGTGGGGCCGGAGTCGAAGGACTTCCGCTTCAGCTCGTACGGGCCGACCTTGTACTCGGCGTCGCTGCGGCGGATGCCCACCCGGTCCAGGGTGGTCTTGATCTCGCGGGAGTCGATGGCGGTGATCCGCCGGCGTTCGTCGCGCGGCGGTTGACCGAGCATGGCGACCAGCTCGGTGATGCTGTAGACGCCGTTCTCGTCGTGGGCCGGGAGGCGGATGCGCAGCCCGTCGTCCGTGAAGCAGACGGCCTCGGCGACCCAGACGCGCTTGCCGTTCTGGCCGAGCAGCCCCGCCAGCTCCTTGGCCTTCTTGTTGACCAGGTGCAGCGGATTGCCGTGCGGGATGCGACGGCCGGTGGGCGTGGCC
The DNA here is from genome assembly GCF_056428985.1 of Streptomyces sp. CA189. Lineage (NCBI taxonomy): Bacteria > Bacillati > Actinomycetota > Actinomycetes > Kitasatosporales > Streptomycetaceae > Streptomyces > Streptomyces sp. CA189. The sequence goes on from NZ_JBWJVM010000005.1 coordinate 206,503, forward strand.
TGGACCCAGGTGCCGTTTTCGCTGGTCACCAGGCCGTGCCAGTTCTTCAGCTCGATCATGCAGGCGCCGCCGGGGGCGACGACCAGCAGGTCGACCTCCCGGACGTGCCCGGTGTTGGCGGTGAAGGTGAAGTTCGACCAGGCCCGCCACGGGTCGGAATCCGGCAGCTTCTCGCGGATGGACTCCAGACCACGGCGCTCGTGATCGAACTCGGACTCGGTGACCGTGGTCCACCGGCCATCCCGCATGTGCTGCCCCCGCTTCGTCACTCTGTGCTGGAGAGCTGCCCTGCCCGGCTCGGTCATCGGACGGCAAAGCTCTCAGGAGATCCTAACGGTGAGGTGTGACATCCGGGGCAGCTCCGACCGAAGCGGGCACCGGCCTGAACGGAGCGGGCGCCTCCGGACTACAGGCCGTGCCGGTCGAGCATCGCCATCAGTTTCCGTTTGCGTTTCTGGTCGGCGCGCAGGGCGGTCAGGTAGGTGGTGAAGGTGCCCTCCGTGCCCAGCGAGCGGTGGCAGGCCCGGGCGCTGAGCAGGAGCTCGGTCACCTGCTCGTACGCGGTGTCGCCGGTCCGGGAGCGCAGGGGTTCGAGCAGGCGCAAGTACACGGAGAGGGCATCGGCCGGTCGCCGGTCGCGGATGCGGTCCGCGAGGGTCAGCCACTGCCGCTGATCGGCGTACCCGTCCTTGGCCGCCTGCCAGGCGGTGTCGTGGTCCTCGTCGTCCAGCAGTGCATCGACGAGGGCGGAGCCCGTGGGGCCGAGGCTCTTGCGGGGCCGGGCCGCGGTGCGCAGCAGGTCCAGTGCCCGCGCCCGCTCCGTCTCGCTCCAGCATCCGGCAGCTCGGGCCGCCGTACGCAGATCCTGGTACGCGGCCAGGGAGCGCAGGCTCAGCAGTACGCCCCGGTGGACCGCGACCACCTCGGGCAGGCGGCCGGCCCGCGCGTACCGCTCGCAGACGAAGTCCACCAGACGGCTGTCGGGGCCACGGCCGGGTTCGGCCTCCCGCAGGCCGCGCTCGGCCCACTCCAGGGCATCGGCCGGGCGGCTCGCGCGCTCCAGCTCCTGGGCGATCACCAGATGGGTGGCTCCCGTCGGGGAGAGATGCGCAGCGTGGAGGGCGACGAGCGCGTCCACGCCGCCCTCCAGCTTGAGGAGTTGCTCCATCAGGTACTTCTCCGCCCAGCCCTTCGGATTGCTCCGCCAGGCCGCGGCCGCCAGCTCGTGCGCCCGCGCCAGGCCGGGCTGCCCGAGGACGTCCGCGTAGTCGGACAGGGTGATGTCGGTGGCGTCGTTCAGGTCGCTCAGGACGTGGTCCACCAGCCAGTCGGCGGTTGTCACCGGATCCGGAAGTGCGGCCAGGCAGGCATCGAGGTGCGCCTCGGCCAGGCCCGCCGCCGCCTCGCCGACCACGCCGTCCGAGTCGTCGATCTCCCCGTACGTCCGGCCGAGTGCGGCGATGGCCTCCCGGGCCACCTCCACGGTGCCCGCCGCCCTGCCGGACTCCGTCAGGACGCGCAGCGCGGACACCGCCTCCGCGGCCTGGAGCCCGTAGGCGCGGGCGTCCGCGTACTCGACGTAGCCGTAGCGGGCGAAGGGGCGGGTGTCGAGCAGGGCCAGGACGCGTTGCCGCACGGAGTCGAGGTCGTCCCCGGCGGCTGCTGCGCGCAGTTCCAGCCGGCGCCGCAGGTCGCCGTCGCCCGCCAGGTGCTCCCGTACCAGGGCGAGGAGCTCGTCCCGGCTCCGTGATTCCAGCCAAGTGTCCAGCTGCCGGCCACGGGACACGGCGGCGGCCCGCTGCCGGGGTACCGATTCGGCCTGGCTCAGTACGGTCAGGCCCACCGCGACGCAGTGCTTGCAGAAGTTCCCCTCCTGCCCGTGCGGGCAGTCGCACCAGCCGGTGAGCCCGTCCTCGTGCTCCGTCAGCTCGACCTCGTAGGTGTCGGTGCCGTCGACGGTCGCCGTGACCGTCCCGTCTCCGAACTCCAGCGATGACACGGAGGACAGGTACCCGAGGCCACGCTCGAACGAGCGTGGCCCGGCCAGCCGGCGCAGGTCGTCCTCTCCGAAGCCCAAGGTGCCCAGTGTGTCGTCCACGGTGTTCATTCCATCGGTTCGGCGGATTCGGACTGTCCGCGGGCCGGGTCGAAGAGGGGGTCGAGTACACGGTCTCCGGCCAGGATGCGCCAGGCCGGTACGCGGACTGTACGGGCCACCGGCCCCGGCTTCGCACCCATCCCGCCGGATGGCAGGCCCACCAGCAGATCGCCGCGGGCGTGCGTCAACCGCAGGTGGCGTGCGGGGTCCCGGGCGTGCGGCGGGCCCGTGTCGATCAGCACCGCGGTGTTCTCCCCGTCCGCCGTGAACAGCAGGTCCACGGTGTGACCGCCGATGACCGCGGCCCGCTCCAGATCGGTGATTCCCCGGGTCCCGAGATGGTGCTGGAGGAGGTCGGCGAGCTCCTCGTGCTCCCTCGACGACGGGCCGCCGGGCTGGAAGCCCGCTTCCGGTGAGTCGTGGAAGGCATCAGCGCGCAGCACGGAGGACCGCTCCGCGAGCAATGCGGGCAGTCCCGTCTGGCCTTGCCAGAAGGCATGGCTGCCGACACTGATCAACTGCGACTTGGCCCGGGTGACCGCCACGTTCCACAGATTGACCTGGCTCGCCACCCAGTGCGCCGTGCGGGGCGGGGTGTTGGATGTCGCGACGGGGCTCAGCACCATGACATCGCGCTGACCGCCCTGGAAGGCGTGCACGGTGCCCACACGCACCCGGTCGTCATCCGCCCATACGCGTGCCAGCGCCTCCTTCTGCGCCCGGAACGGCGTCACCACTCCCACGGTGGCGTGCTCGGGCAGCCGGGCGAGGAGTTCGTCCACCGTCCTGCGTACCGCCTCCGCCTCGGCGGCATTGCGCCACGACTGGCCGCTGCCGCCCCGGGCCGACTCGCCGTGCGGGACGTCCACCCAGCCCAGCGCCGGTGCGGGATCGGCCGCGCCCACCGGGTCGACACCCGGCACCTGGCGGCGTACGTCCGTGAGGACCTGCAACTGGCCCGCATAGCAGTAGCCGTTGACGACGTCCGCGATGGCCGGATGGCAGCGGTAGTGCTCGTCCAGCAGCAGCGCCGCCTCTCCGTGCTGCGCTGCCGCGTGGTAGGAGGAGTAGACGTGATAGGCGAGCCGGTGGTCCTCCAGGAGCGCGGCACTCAGCCCCGCCCGTACCCGGGCCTGCCGCTCCTGCTCAGGGGAGATGCCCGCGATGTGACCGAGCTGCATGGGGTCGCCGATGATCAGCGCCCGCTTCGCGCGGAACAGCAGCGGCAGGATCGCGGGGATCGAGCACTGGCTCGCCTCGTCGATCACCACGAGGTCGAAGAGCTTGGGGGCCAGTTCGAGCTGGCGCACCGAATGGGTACTGATCGCCCACCCCTTGATGTGCGCCATCAGGTTCCGCTGGCTCTTCTGGAAGCCGGAACGCTGCCGGAGGGCCTGGAGCCGCTGGCTCATCAGTGAGCGTCCGCGCACCATTGCCTCGGCGGCCACGGCGCGCGACAGCTCGCCCGATACCTCCGACAGCCCGGCCGCACTCTCCAGCCGTACCCGCCTGAGTGACTCCTCGTCCCGGGCGACTTGATCCGGTACGAGCTCGCGTACGGCACGCTCCACGCCCAGGGCGTCGGCCAGGGAGAGCAGCAGCTCGGAGGGAGCCGGCCGCTCGGCAGCCCAGGCGGGCCAGGGGCCCACGGGGCCGGAGGGGTCGGCCGGGCGTGAGGCGACGAGCGCCGCAAGCGCCCGGCCCCGGCGCCAGCGGCCGAACGAAAGCCGGCCTGCCCCGGCCGCCCTCCGGGCCCGTTCCTCCCAGCGGAGCAGAGCTGCGGGTCCGGCGCCAGGCCATGCCTCCTCCAGCAGCTCTACGGGAAGGCCCAGTGCGGCCGCATGCTCGGACCGGTCTCTCAGCAGCTCCAGCAGACGGGTCTCCTCGCGCACTGCCTTCGCTGCTTCCTCGCGCCATGCGAAGGCCCTGGCGTGGAGGTTGCGCAGCTCCCCGGCCACGGTCGCCGAGCCGCGCCGCGGTGTCTCGGCGGGTTCGGCGAGAAGCCGTTCGAGCTTCGCGGCCTCGCGTTCCAGTGCTGCCGCGTTACCGGTGCGCATGAGCAGTCCCGGGGAGATGGCGTCGCAGCGCTCGGCGACGACGTTCACCGCCTCGTTGTTGGTGGAGGCGACGAGCACGGACTGGCCGGCGGCCACGGCGGTGGTGACGACGGCCGTCACGACCTCGCTCTTCCCGGTGCCGGGAGGTCCGGTTGCCACCGTGAGCGGGCGTGTCATCGCCGAGGAGATCACCAGTTCCTGGCTCTCGTTGCACGGTCCGGGGGCCACCAGTACGGCGGCTGAGGCGGGTTCGGTCTCCGTCGCTCCTCCTGTCAGGAGCGCATCCAGTGCTGTACCGGCGATCTCCCCGGTCCGCGAGGACATCTTCAAGAGGTTGTCCACCAGCGCCTCGGTCGCGATGCGTTCGATGCCGGTGGGCGTCAGCAGTACGGCGGCGTTGTGGGCGCCGGGTCGCAGCGACTGCATCACGGACTGTTCGCTCAGCGCGGCGAGATCGAGGGGCTCCAGCTCCGGCAGGCCCAGCTCCGTCAGGAGCTCCCGTACGGCGCGCACCATCTGGGTGCCATTGCCCTCCTGCCAGGTCGGCTGCCAGCGGGCGATCAGCTCGGCGGCTTCGTCGTCCCCGAGGAGTTCGGTGACCACGCCGGTGTGGAGCGAGGGGACCCCGCTGGGGCGGAGCGTGTCCCGACCGTTCTCGTCGGGGGCGAGCTCCATCTGCTGGCTCAGGAGAGGGGCGATGCGTACGGTGGTGCGCCGCCGGCCGTCCGTGCCGCGCTCGGGGAGCGTGATGGCCGGATACCCGTACCAGTACTCCTGCAGGGTGTCGGCGTTGGCCGGCGAACCGCCGCCCGCGGTTTTGGGGAGCTGTGCCGGGGCGGGCAGGACCGAGCCGAGGCCGGACTGGATCGTTTCGGATCCCCGGCCCAGCAGGAAGTAGGCGGAGTCACGTCCCTTGTCACGCTCGGGCAGCGTGCGTGATGCCGCCTGCGCGGACAAGCAGTGGACGTAGTAGCGCAGGAGGCGCTCCCATTCAACGCCGTCTCGGGCGTCCCGTTCCGCCAGTTCACGGGCTTTGAGCAGGGCGGGGGAGCGCCGCAGGGCCTCGGCGGCGTCGTGGGGCGGGGCCGGAAGCTGGATGGACCGGGCCACCGAGCGGGCGAAGGGCAGACTGTTCGTCGCGCGGATCGTCGACTTCGTCGGCCGCTGTTCCTCGGGTACACCGCTGCGCACCATCTGGGAGGTCAGGTACTCGAAGAGGTCGTCCGGGGTGATCCACCCGCCGTTCTCCTTGATCCGACCGGTACGCAGCCCCTCCACGATCTCTCCGGTGAACCGGGAGGTGCCGAGGGAGGAGCCGGCGGGTGCCATCGCGGATGCCGCCTGGAGGGCGTCGGAGGCGGTGATGAAGTAGACCCCGGCCGGCCGCAGAACGGTGCTGGGCACCGGCCGGTCGGTGGTGTCCGCCGTCCCCTTGGCCGTCCACCCCTGGACCACGGAGCCACTGGAGCAGCAGTCCAGCAGCACGATCTTCGAGGAGGCGCGGCAGGCCTGGAGCGCCCGCTCCAGCGACTCCGCGGAGACGGCCGTGCCCGGCAGGTCGTCCGGGTCGGTGTCCCGGGTGAGGAAGTACAGCTGGTTGTCGCTCTCGCAGAACTCGCCGTGTCCGCTGAAGTACAGCAGGGCCGTTTCGCTCGGCTGCCGCTCCTCCAGGAAGGACTCGAGAGCATGCAGCATCTCGGCCCTGGTCGGTTCGGCGACCATGGCGCAGTCGTTGTACATCCCGATCTCGGTGGCCTCCAGGACCGCCTGCATGTAGTGCAGGTCGGCCCGCACGGGTGGCAGATCGTGGTAGCGGTCGCTGTCGTACGTGGACACCCCGATGAGGATGGCGTACCGGTCGTTGTCGCTCATGCCGCCCCGGTCCCGTTCGCACCGCCCTCACCGGTCGGATCGCACCCGGCCAGGAACCGCGCGATCCGTTCGTCATCAGTACGCGCCTCCTTGCCCGAGATCCGCAGGACCGCCCCGTCCGGGCGGGTGACGATGACGGTCCGCTGCGGTACACGGGCCAGCCACAGCTGCGTGGTTGCGGCGGCCAGGGAACCCCCGCCGAAGACCAGGGAGACGAGGTCGACCACCGGCCCGCCCTTGTCGGCCGTGCTCCCGGTCTCGGCTGCCGGCGGCTGACCGACGCCCGGCCGATTCGGGAGGTCGAGAGCGGCCAACGGGTCGTCGACGGCGAGTGCGGTGAGCAGCTCTCGGGCTTCGCGCCTGGCACGCAGCGGGTCCTCGTCGAGGATCGAGACGCGGCAGTCGGCCGCCGGACCCGTGCGGTTGGTACTCATATGCGCTGTCCCCCTGATCACCTCGTGCGGTGGGCACGAGCCCATCAGGCTATCGAGGGGAAACGGCCACCAGCTGCCGGGTTTCCGAGAACGTGCTGTTCATTGGCGCAAAGGTGCCGAGTCAAGCAGGGGGAGCAGCTGACTTCCCGGGGGTCAGACCGGGAGGCCCGTTGGTTCCTTGATGCGCTTCATGATGATCTGGGAGTTGACCTCCGTGACGCCCGAGAGGGCCGTCAGTTTTTCGATCCAGAGGCGTTCGTACGCGCGGAGGTCCGCGACCGCGATGCGCAGGAGGCAGCCGGGGCTGCCGAAGAGGCGGTAGGCCTCGATGACGTCGGGGATGTCCTGGAGGGCGGCTTCGAAGGCTTCGACGGCTTCGCGGTCGCGGCGGACCTCTACGGAGACCAGGACCTCGAAGCCGCGGCCCACGGCTTCGGGGGAGATCACCGCGCGGTAGCCCTGGATGATCCCTTCCTCTTCGAGCTGGCGGACCCGGCGCATGCAGGGGGAGGGGGTGAGGCCCACGCGTTGGGCGAGCTCCTGGTTGCTGAGCCGGCCGTCGGCCTGGAGCTCGCGCAAGATTTCTTTGTCGATCGCGTCCATGGCGCAATTATCACGCATGTTTTGTTGCCGAGTGGGGTGAAGTGGCAATCGCATTGCGCGTAGATCGGCCTACCATTGCCGTTTGTAGAAAATCTGTGCGGGCTGTGTGAGGGAAGGGTCGTGGTCATGGGACGCATCGTCGTGATCAGTACGGGCGGGACGATCGCCAGCCGCTGGCAGGGTTCCGGTTTCGCGGCCGATGCCGACGGGGCCGAGGTCATGGCGACCGCGCCGCTGCCGGAGGGGGTGAGCGTCGAGGTGGTTGATCTGTTCAGTGTGAACAGCCCTCGGTTGACCACCGCGCACCAGTTGACCTTGCTGCGGACCGTGCACGAGGTGCTCGCCGATCCGGGTGTGGACGGGGTCGTCGTCACGCACGGTACGGACACGCTGGAGGAGTCGGCGTTCCTGGTGGACCTGCATCATCACGATGAGCGTTCTGTCGTCTTCACCGGCTCGCAGCGGCCCATGGGGGCCGCGGACGGGGACGGGCCCGGCAATCTCTACGACGCCCTGCTGACCGCGTCGACCACGCGCGGGCTCGGCGTCCTGATCACGTTCGCGGGGCGGGTGCACGCGGCGCGCGGGACCGTGAAGGCGCAGGCGGTGGCGCTCGATGCGTTTGCCGACCCGTCGAAGGAGCTGTTGGGGAAGGTCGGTTTCGGGAAGGTCACCGTGCTGCGGACGCCGGTCCGGCCGGAGCCGTTGGCGTTGCCCGCGATGCCGGAGGCGCCGGAAGGGCCGCCGCGGGTGGATGTCGTGATGCACCACGTGAGCGGTGACGCGGTGCTGCTGAACGCCGCGGTGGCGGCGGGGGCGCGGGGGATCGTGCTGGTCGGGACGGGTGCGGGGAACGCCACGCCGGAGGTTGTCGACGCGGTGAAGGCGGCTGTCGCGGAGGGTGTGCTGGTGGCGTTGACCACGCGGGTCGCGGCGGGGCCGGTGACGGAGATCTACACCCACGGGGGTGCGGTGGACCTGGTTGCGGCCGGGGCCGTGCCGACCGGGACGCTGCGGGCGCCGCAGGCGCGGGTTGCGGTGCTGGCGGCGTTGCTCTCCGAGGGGGATGCGGGGGAGCGGGTACGGGTGCTGCGGCGGGTGCTGGCCACTGGTGGGCCCGTGTTGGTCCCCGCCTGAGGGTGGCGGGTCGGGCCTAGGGTGCGTCATTCCGGGGCGGGGTCGGGGGTGCCGCTGCGCGGGGCTTGCTCCCCGCCCCGCCCTTTCTCCGTTTCCCGGGGCTCCGCCCCGGACCCCGCGCCTCAAACGCCGGCGGGGCTGGAAGTACCCGGCAGGGCTGGATCGCCCGCGAGGCGGATGGGCGCCGCCGGGGCTGGAAGCGGTCAGGAGTCCGTGAAGGCCGCCAGGAGGTGGTCCGCTGCCAGGGTGGGGGTCAGGTTGCCTGCCCGGACCGCTGATTCCAGGGTGGGGGCCAGGTCCCGTACCGCCGGGTTCGAGCGGAGGCGTTCCAGGAGTTCGTCGCGGACCATCGACCAGGCCCACTCCACCTGCTGGGCCGCGCGCTTCGACGCCAGGCGGCCGCCCGATTCCAGGAGCACGCGGTGCTGTTCCAAGCGGTTCCAGACCTCCTCCAGGCCCGTGGATTCCCGGGCGCTGCACGTCAGGACCGGCGGGGTCCACGCGGCGTCGGCCGGGTGCATCAGGCGCAGCGCGCTGGACAGTTCGCGTGCCGCCGCCTTCGCGTCGCGCTCGTGCGGGCCGTCGGCCTTGTTGACGGCGAGGACGTCGGCCAGTTCCAGGACGCCCTTCTTGATGCCCTGGAGGCCGTCGCCCGTGCGGGCGAGGGAGAGGAGGAGGAAGGAGTCGACCATTCCGGCGACTGTGGTTTCGGACTGGCCCACGCCCACCGTTTCGACCAGGACCACGTCGTAGCCCGCGGCCTCCATCACGATGATCGACTCGCGAGTGGCCTTCGCCACCCCGCCCAGCGTCCCCGCCGAGGGGGACGGCCGGACGAAGGCCGCGGGGTCCACGGAGAGGCGTTCCATGCGGGTCTTGTCGCCCAGGATGGAGCCGCCCGTACGGGTGGAGGACGGGTCGACGGCCAGGACCGCCACCCGGTGGCCCAGGCCCGTCAGCAGCGTGCCGAAGGCGTCGATGAAGGTTGATTTGCCTACGCCCGGCACGCCGCTGATGCCGATCCGGCGCGCCCGCCCCGCGTGGGGAAGGAGTTCCGTCAACAGGCTCTGGGCCAGGGCCCGGTGCGCGGGCAGGGTGGACTCGACGAGGGTGATCGCGCGCGCGATGAACGCGCGCTTCCCGTCGAGTACGCCCTTCGTGTAGGCGGGGATGTCGATCCGCGGCGGCACGGCGGCGCCTACAGCTCGTGCGGCTCGTGGCCCAGGTCCGCGGCGAGCCGCGTCACCAGGTCGTGCGCCGCGTCCGGGATGACCGTGCCGGGCGGGAACACCGCCGTCGCACCCATGTCGAGGAGGGTGGGGACGTCCGCCGGCGGGATGACCCCACCGACCACGATCATGATGTCCTCGCGGCCCTCCGAGGCGAGGGCCTCGCGCAGCGCCGGCACGAGGGTCAGGTGGCCCGCGGCCAGCGAGGAGACGCCGACCACGTGCACGTCGGCCTCCACGGCCTGGCGGGCCACTTCCTCCGGGGTCTGGAACAGCGGGCCGACGTCCACGTCGAAGCCCAGGTCGGCGAAGGCGGTGGCGATGACCTTCTGGCCGCGGTCGTGCCCGTCCTGGCCCATCTTGCAGACCAGGATGCGCGGCCGGCGGCCCTCCGCCTCCTCGAACCGGTCGACGAGCGCACGCGTGCGCTCCAGGGACGGGGACTCGCCTGCTTCGGTTCGGTACACACCCGAGATCGTACGGATCTGGCTCGAGTGCCGCCCGTAGACCTTTTCGAGGGCGTCGGAGATCTCGCCCACCGTGGCCTTCGCGCGTGCTGCGTCGACCGCCAGGGCGAGGAGGTTGCCGTCTCCGCGCTCGGCCGCGTTCGTCAGCGCCCGCAGGGTGTCCTGGGTAACCGCCTCGTCGCGCTCCTCGCGCAGGCGCCGGAGCTTGGCGATCTGCTGGGAGCGGACGGAGGAGTTGTCGACCTTGAGGACGTCGATCTGCTCGTCCGTCGCCACCCGGTACTTGTTGACGCCGATCACCGGCTGGCGGCCCGAGTCGATACGGGCCTGCGTGCGGGCCGCGGCCTCCTCCACGCGGAGCTTCGGGATGCCCGCGTCGATGGCCTGCGCCATGCCGCCGGCCGCCTCGACCTCCTGGATGTGCTGCCAGGCCCGGCGCGCCAGGTCGTACGTCAGCTTCTCGACGTACGCGCTGCCGCCCCACGGGTCGATGGAGCGGCAGGTGCCCGACTCCTGCTGGAGGAGGAGCTGGGTGTTGCGGGCGATGCGCGCCGAGAAGTCTGTCGGGAGGGCGAGGGCCTCGTCCAGGGCGTTGGTGTGCAGGGACTGGGTGTGGCCCTGGGTCGCGGCCATCGCCTCGATGCACGTGCGGGTGACGTTGTTGAAGACGTCCTGCGCCGTGAGGGACCAGCCCGAGGTCTGCGAATGGGTGCGCAGCGAGAGGGACTTGGCATTCTTCGGGTCGAACTGCTTGACCAGGCGGGCCCAGAGGAGGCGGGCCGCACGCAGCTTCGCCACCTCCATGAAGAAGTTCATGCCGATCGCCCAGAAGAAGGACAGGCGCGGCGCGAAGGCGTCCACGTCCAGGCCGACCGCCTGGCCCGCCCGCAGGTACTCGACGCCGTCGGCGAGGGTGTACGCCAGCTCCAGGTCGGCCGTGGCTCCGGCTTCCTGGATGTGGTAACCGGAGATCGAGATGGAGTTGTAGCGGGGCATCTTCTGCGAGGTGAAGGCGAAGATGTCGGAGATGATCCGCATCGAGGGCTTCGGCGGATAGATGTAGGTGTTGCGGACCATGAACTCTTTGAGGATGTCGTTCTGGATGGTCCCGGCGAGCTTGTCGGGGGAGACGCCCTGCTCCTCCGCCGCCACGATGTAGAGCGCGAGGACCGGCAGCACGGCGCCGTTCATCGTCATCGACACCGTCATCTTGTCCAGCGGGATGCCGTCGAAGAGCTGGCGCATGTCGTAGATCGAGTCGATCGCCACGCCCGCCATGCCGACGTCGCCCGTCACCCGCGGGTGGTCGCTGTCGTAGCCGCGGTGGGTGGGCAGGTCGAAGGCGATCGACAGGCCCTTCTGGCCGGACGCCAGGTTGCGGCGGTAGAAGGCGTTGGACTCCTCGGCCGTGGAGAAGCCCGCGTACTGCCGGATCGTCCAGGGCTGGTTGACGTACATCGTCGGGTACGGGCCGCGCAGGTACGGGGCCACACCCGGGTAGGTCCGGAGGAAGTCCAGGCCTTCCAGGTCGCGGCCCGTGTACAGGGGCTGTACGCCGATGCCCTCCGGGGTCTCCCACAGCAGCTCGGCGGCTCCCGAGCCGGTGGACTCCTTCAGCGCGGTGCGCCACTGGTCCTCGGACCCGGCGGCCGGGGCCGCCCCGTCCAGCGGGAGTTCGGAGAAATCGGGGATGCGGGGGGTGCGGTCGGTGCTCAAGACGCGACTCCCATCCGGTCGAGTACGGAGGACAGCACGGCGACGGCGTCGCAGCCGGCGAAGACGTACTCGTCCACGGCCGTCGCGGCGGTGCCGGGCTTGCCCGCGAGGAACACGGTCGTCGCGCCGGCCGCGCGCAGGGCCGCGGCCACCGCCTCGGCCTGCTCCTCGTACAGCGCGTCGCTGGAGCAGAGCACGGCCATGCCGTCGGCGCCGCTCGCGGCGTACGCCGCCGCGGCCGTCTCCGGGGTCACCGACACCGGGTCGTGGACCGGGGTGATGCCGCCCGCCTGGAACAGGTTGGAGGCGAAGGTGGCGCGGGCGGTGTGCGCGGCCGCCGGGCCCAGGGCCGCCAGGAAGACGGTGGGCCGGGCGCCCGTCGCCGCCAGGTGTACGTCGCTGCGGGCGCGCAGGGCCTCGTACGCCTCGTCGCGCCGCACGCGCGGCAGTCCGCCGGTGAGCGGGGCCGGAGCGGGTTCCCGTACGACCGGCTTCTCGGAGAGGTGCGGGAACTCGCTGACTCCGGTGACGGGTTCGCGCCGGGTGGCCAGCTTCTTCGAGCGCGCGGCCCAGGTGGCGGCGAGGCGTTCGGCGACCAGGCCGGAGCGCAGGGCGGCGGCCTGGCCGCCCGCCTTCTCGACGGTCTGGAAGAACTCCCAGGCGGCATGGGCGAGTTCGTCGGTGAGCTGCTCGACGTAGTACGAGCCGCCCGCCGGGTCGATCACCCGGGCCAGGTGGGACTCCTCCAGCAGGATCGTGGAGGTGTTGCGGGAGATGCGGCGCGCGAACGCGTCCGGCAGGCCGAGCTCCTGATCGAACGGGAGCACGGTCACCGCGTCCGCGCCGCCCACGCCCGCCGCCATGCAGGCGACGGTGGTGCGCAGCATGTTCACCCACGGGTCGCGGCGGGTCATCATCACCGGCGAGGTCACCGCGTGCTGGCGCTGGGCGCCGGCCCCCGGGGTCCCGCAGGCCTCGGCGATCCGGGCCCACAGCCGGCGGGCGGCGCGCAGCTTGGCGATGGTGAGGAACTGGTCGGCGGTGGCGGCGTAGCGGAACTCCAGCTCGCCGAAGGCCGCTTCGGTGCTCAGACCCGCCTCGGTGAGGGCGCGCAGGTACGCCACCCCGGTGGCCAGGGAGAGCCCCAGCTCCTCGGCGGCGCTGCCGCCCGCCTCGTGGTACGGCAGGGCGTCGACGGTCAGGGCGCGTACGTGGGGCCAGGCGGCCGTCTCCGCGGCGAGCGCGGCGGCCTCCGCCAGGTCCAGGGCCTCGCCCGTCCGGGCCTCGTGGCCCAGCGGGTCGGCGCCCAGCGAGGCGTGGGCGGCCTCGGGGGCCACCGCGCGCTCGGCGTACAGCGCGAGCAGGGCCCGGGCGGCCTCCGCGTACTGCGCGCCGGGGTCCAGGGAGACGGGCGCGAGGTCGAGGTAGACCCCCTCCAGCGCACGGCCCAGGCCCTCCGCGGGGAGGCCGGCGTCGCCGACGGCCAACCACAGCGAGGTGGTGCCGTTCTCCAGGTCGGCCAGGGCCGCGTCGTTCACCCGTACGGGGTCGGTGCCCGCGATGCGCTGGCGCACGTCCCAGCCCGAGGCGGCACTGCCCTCGGCACGTCCGCCGCGTACGAAGGGCGCAAACCCCGGGAACCCAGAGGAACCGGTGTCGGGCGCGGTGTCGGGCGCGGTGTACAGCGGGCGGGTGGTGAGCCCGTCTTCAAGCTTCGTGGACAACGCGTCTTCCGCTGCCTCGCCGGAAACTTCCTTGCCCGACTTGCGCAGCACGCCCTCTACCAGGCGCTGCCACTGCTCATGCGTCGCGTCAGGGAATTCGGCGGCCAAGGAGAGCCCGTCATCAGGCAGGACCGTCATGGCTCGAATGTTAGGGGGGTACCTGTGAACGACCTATAACCACCGGATGTGATCTCCCCCTCTCATGTGAGTCGGGAGGGGTCACGAAAGAGCGGGGCGAGGAGGACGGTCGCGGAGGCTACCGGTAGTACGGCCGGACCCGCGTGCGGGGCGACGATCCGCCGCCCGTACCGGCCCTGGTCACCGGCCGCGCCGCGGATCTCGTCGAGGTAGCCGTCGTGGAGGACGCTGGACAGCTCGGAGACCACCATGACGGCCGGGTTGAACACGTCGAGGAGCAGGGCGGCGGCCCGGCCGACGGTACGGGCGCGTTCGCGCAGCAGCCGGTCGGCGCGGGGGTCGCCGGTGGCGGCGGCGTCGACCAGGAGGTTGACCGCGTTGTCGGCGGGATCCGGGAGGATGCCGCGGCGCGCGGCCTCGGCGCCGAGGACTCCGTCGGAGGCGCTCGCCTGGAGACAACCCGTACGGCCGCACGCGCAGGGCGTCGTCGAACCGGGCACGGGGAGGTGCGCGACGTCCCCGGCGGCGGCGCCGGGGCCCTGGTGCACGGTGCCCTCGATGCCGAAGGCGGCGTCGACGACGTTGCCGATGAAGAGGTGGAGGAGGCTGGAGCGGGCCTCCGGGCGGCCGAAGAGGATCTCGGCGTGGGCAACGGCGCGGGCGTGGTTGTCCACGGAGACGGGCAGGCCGAGGCGGTCGGAGAGCTCGGCGGCGAGGGGGAGCTCGCGCCAGCCGAGGGCGTCGTGCCGGACGACGGTGCCGTCGGCGGGGCGGACCCAGCCGCCGAGGGCGGCGCCGAGGCCGAGCAGGGGCCGGCCGGCGGGGTGGGAGTCCCGGAGGAACCGGCCGAGTCCGGCGGCGATGGCGGCGGGGAGCCGGCCGGGGGAGCGGCCCGCGTGCGGGAAGGCCCGCCGGGCCAGGACCCGGCCGCGGAGGTCTACGAGGCTGAAGGTGGAGGACGGCACGCCGATGTGCAGGCCGGCGGCGAGGGGGCCGCCGAGGGGGCCGGTGTGCAGGTCCAGGGGGATGCGGGGGCGGCCGGGGCCGGGGGTG